>DASQTM010000091.1:0-4104 GCA_035641875.1 Microvirga sp.
AGGCTTTCGAGCGTCGCGACGACATGACGATTCAGGCGGGGGCTGGGTGGAGCCACACCTTCGGTCACCGCAACGTGCTCACGGGGGCCGTGTTCTATACCCGGGGCGACACGCGCCCGGCGCTATCCGGGTCGGAAAGCGGAACCATCGAGGCGGATCCCGTCCGCTTCGGCTTCCCAGACCCTCTCGGGGCCGAGCTTCCCTATGATTTCCGGGCGGTCCAAGAATCACGCCGCCGCACCAAAGTGGAAGGCACCGTGGCGGCGCTCAGCCACACCTTGGGCTTTGGCGATTTCACCCTGCGCTACGGCGTCGAGGGCCAAACCGGCGAGACGAAAACCGACGATCGATCAGCCGCCACCGGGCTGTTCACCGAAGCGCCTCCCCGAACCCTGTCCGGGATCTTCGATGTCATCACGTCCACCGGCGAGCGGACCCGGTTGAATTCGTCGTTCCGCGCTGCGCGCGGCTATGCCGATCTTTTCTGGCGTCCCTCCGACCGGTTCGAGTTCCAGGCAGGAGGCCAATATGCCGTCTCCGACATCGACTCGCGCGGGGTGATCACCACGCGCAGCAGCTTCGACTTCTATGCCATCGATCCTTTCCTTCCCATTCTTCCGCCTGTGTCCGGTCCGGTGGAAGGCTCCACCTCCGCCACCCGCTTCGTGGTCACGGAGCAGGAAAGCTCCAAATTCGACCCGCGGGTGGGGGCGGCCTTCTCACCGGTCGAAGGCCATTGGCTGCGCGCGGCCTACCGCTACGACACGGAATTCCCCCTCGGCCTCACCCTGTCTCCCGTCACTACGGTTGGGCTGATCCCCAACCCCGTCCCGACGAACGGCAGCAGCCGCACCGAGACCCTGGCCCTGCGCTGGGATGCGGAATGGAGCCCCCATGTTTTCACCGCCGTCGAGTATCAGCGCCAGGATGTGCGGGGCCTCGACCTGCCGATCCTCAACACCCTCGCCAGCCTCGACCTCGACCGCGGGCGCATCGACCGCCTCTCCGCCACGGCCAATGTCTGGCTCGGCCACGGCATCGGGGTGTTCGGCACCGTGGGCGCGGCCGAGACGGACAACCTGACCGGCGGCGCTTTTTACGGCCGCCAGATCCCGTTCATCGCCGAGCGCTTCGCCCGCGCCGGCGTGACCTTCGTTCATCCCAGCCGCCTCAAGGTCACCCTGGCGCAGTCCTTCTTCGGCGACATTACGGGCGATCTCGCCGGTCAACCGCTGAAGGATTTCTGGACGACGGACGCCTCGATCACCTGGGAGACCCCCGACCGGCATCTGCTCCTGGGCCTGACGGCGCTCAACCTCTTCGACGAGGATTATCGGTTCGCCCCGAACGTTCCTGGGCCGGGCCGCACCATCGCCGCGAGCCTGAAAGCGCGGTTCTAGCCGTGAGCGGCGGTGCGGCAGCGCAGACCGAGGAGAGCGGCCAGCCCGTCTGGCGTCACTTCCTCATGGCCGGGCTCATCGCGAGCCTGCTGATCCCGGTTCTGTTCGTCCCGACGTTCCACCTCATCGAGGCGCGGCTCTACGACATCATGTCGGTCATCGCACCCCCGCCGCCCCCCAACGGCGCGGTGGTGGTCGCCATCGACGAGCCTTCCTTATCGGAAATCCGCCACCGCTGGCCCTGGCCGCGGGATCTTCACGCCCGACTCGCCGAGCGCCTGCGGGCGGCGGGCGCAAAGGTCATCGCCTTTGACATCATCTTCGCCGAGCCTTCGGCGGACGCCGCCGACAAGGCGCTCGCGCAGGCGCTGGGCCCCGACGTGGTGCTGGCGGCGAACGTCGTGACGACCCCGATGGAACAGGGAGTGCAGACCACCCGCGTCGGCCCCATCGATTCCCTCCTGGAGGCAGGCGCGGTCTCCGGCGTCGCCTCCGTTCATCTCGACGGCGACGCCTATCTGCGGCTGATGCCCACCCTGCCGGACGGCTTCGCGGCGCAAGCCCTGCGCCTGCGCGGGGAGCCCGTCCCTCCCCCGCCCCAGGGAGCCCTCATCCAGTATTTCGGCCCGCCCCGGTCCTACCCTACCGTGTCCTATTACCAGGCCCTCGACCCGGAGGCGTTTCTTCCGCCCGGGCGTTTCAAGGATCAGGTCGTGCTGGTGGGCCTGAGCCTGCAGACCGCCGCCACCATCGACGCCGGCGGGGCCGACGCCTTTCCCACCCCCTATACCCTTACGACCGAGGCCCTGACCTCCGGCGTGGAGGTGCAGGCGACGATTTTCGACAACCTGCGCCAGCGGCTCTACGTGGTGCCGGTGTCCCGTTCCGCCATGGTCGCCCTGGTGATCGCGGCGGCCTTGCTCGCCGCGGCCTTCTCGGTCCGGGGCGTCACCTGGCGGACGGGATTGGCGGCGGCCTTCGTGGCTGCCTTCTTCGTGGTCGGCGCCTGGATCCTGCTCCGGTTCGAGCGCGTGTGGGTTCCGCCGGCCATGCCGGTCGCCGCGGCGCTTGCGGTGTTCGGGACGCGCTTCGGCCTGGACTACGCCCGCGAGCGGCAGATGCGGCGTTCGGTGTCGGACGCCTTCTCGCGCTATCTCTCGCCGGACCTCGTCCGGCAGCTCGCGCGCGATCCCAATGCCCTCAAGCTCGGGGGCGAGCGGAAAAACCTCTCGATCCTGTTCTGCGACGTGCGCGGCTTCACCACCCTGTCGGAAAGGCTCAAGGACGAGCCGGAGCGCCTCACCACCCTCATCAACCGCCTGCTCGATCCGCTCTCCGAGGCGGTGCTGGCCGAGGGCGGCACCATCGACAAATATATCGGCGACTGCGTGATGGCGTTCTGGAACGCGCCGCTGCCGAGCCCGGATCACCCCCTGCGCGCGGTCAGCGCCGCCATGCGCATGATGGAGGCGGTCACCGCCCTCAACGCGGTCCTGCGCCAGGAAGGGGGCGAGAGCGCGCCGGTCTTCGCCATCGGGGTGGGCATCAACACGGGCGATTGCGTGGTCGGCAATGTGGGCTCGCGCTGGCGCTACGATTATTCCGTGCTCGGCGACACGGTGAACCTCGCCTCGCGCCTGGAAAGCCTGTCGAAGGAATACGGCGTCTCGATCGTGCTGGGCCCCGCCACGGCGAAGGCCCTGCAGGACCACTTCGTGCTCATCGAACTCGACCGCATCGCCGTCAAAGGCCGCAGTGAGAAATCGGCCATCTTCACCATCGTGGCGCCAGTTGAGCAGCGCCAGAAGGATCCGGCGCTTGCGCAATTGACGGAGCTGCATCCCACACTTCTCGACACCATCAGCGCAGGAAAGCGCGTGGAAGCCTTGGCGCTCGTCCAGCATTGCCAGACTCTCTCTCCGGCCCTGTCGACCTACTACAAGAAGCTGCTGGCGAAGGCGGCGGCGATCCCTGAGTGATGCCCCTCGGAGGACTGCATCAAGGGGCACCACGACTTCGAGAAGGTGAGGTTACGCGTTCCTGGCATAGGCTTGACATTCTGCAGACCGCTCTGTCGCGCATCATGATTTTGCAAGCGATTTGCAAGTAAAAACAAGTTCTTGCACTCGAAGAAACAAGCTCTATAAGGTCGCCTTGTTTCCCGCTCAGCCATCTTTCTAAGTGACGTGCCATGGACAAGATTCAAAAACTTGCCATCGGCAGCATATTCGTCGGAACCGTTGTTTTCGTCCTGAAATATGCCGCCTATTATATCACGGGCAGCATTGCGCTTTATTCCGACGCGCTGGAGAGCATCATCAACGTGGTGACGGCGGTGGCGGCCTTCATGGCCGTTCGCCTGAGCGCCGCACCGGCGGATGCCAACCACCCTTATGGCCACCACAAGGTGGAGTATTTCTCGGCCGTGCTCGAAGGCGTGCTGATCATCGTCGCGGCCCTGGCGATCCTGCGTGAGGCCTCTTTCGGCTTCCTGGCACCGCGGGTGATCGATGCTCCCATGCAGGGGCTTGCCATCAACGCGGTTGCCGGTGTGATCAATGCGATCTGGTCTTGGACTTTGATCCGCCACGGTCGGCGCCTGCGCTCCCCCGCACTCGTCGCCGACGGGCGGCATCTTCTCACCGATGTGGTCACATCGGCGGTGGTCATCATCGGTCTTCTGCTCGTGCCGCTCACCGGATGG
>DASQTM010000092.1:0-9985 GCA_035641875.1 Microvirga sp.
CGCGCCGGTTGCGCCATACAGGCGCGCAGCCGGCAGCGCTTCGGCAAACAGGGCGGCGCGCTCCTGCGCCGTCAGAGGGCGCACATAGGCGTGGTAGGCTTCCGTGAAGCCGAACCCGGCCGTCGCCTGAACCCAGTTGAGCAGATCGGGATCGTTGGCCTCGTAAGGCTCGCCTTCGCCGGTCCGGCCCCTGACGCGGTCATGCCGTCTGACCACGCCCGCGATCATGGCCTCCGCCGCGCCCTGCGGCCCGTAGACGGTCACCATGGCGGCGAGGCCCGTCCGCCGCAGGCGGGTGAGCGGATCGGCGCGGAAATTGCTGTGCCGCCAGACCCCGTCGCGAACGCGCGGCTCGGCGAATTCCAGCAGCACCGCCGTCACGCCGCCGATAAAGACCGCCACAGGGTTCTTGAAGATGCGCCAGGACACGGAATCGGGCGCAACCAGCGCCGGCTCCCCGGGCGGGGCCGAAAAATCGATTTCATGCTCCGCCCGAAGGAAGGACCGCGCCAGATCATCGGCCCAGCGTTGAAGCGGACCGGGCAGAACGATGGCGCCAGAGCTGCGGAACACGGCCGTACCTCCGCACCCTCAATGCCGCCCGGCGCGAAAGGTTGCCCCGGTGGCGCGGGGCCGGCGGACGGGATGGCGGCCTGCGCCCCTATCGGGCCGAATCGATGATCCGCCTCACCTTCGCGGCGAGCTCGGCATAGGTGAAGGGCTTCCCGATCAGGGGCATCCCGGGCTCCAGGCGGCCGTGGTGAACGACGGCGCTCGACGTGTAGCCGGTGGTGAACAGAACCGGGAGGCCGGGCTTGCGCTGGGCGACCTCGTCCGCAAGGGCGCGCCCGTTCATCCCGCCCGTGAGAACCACGTCGGTGAACAGCAGGTCGGTCTCCGGGTGCCGGCTGAGGATGTCCAGGGCCGCTCGCCCGTCCGCGGCCTCGAGGACCCGGTATCCGAGCTCGCGCAGGGCTTCGGTGGTATAGGCTCTCAGATCCCTCTCGTCCTCCACCACCAGAATGGTTTCGCCGGCGCCCCGCACCATCACGGGACTCTTGGCCGGCATCTCTACGGGCTCATGATCGGCGCCCACGAGGCGGGGCAGATACACCTTGATCGTCGTGCCCTCGCCGGGCTCGCTGTAGATCCTCACATGGCCGTTGGACTGGCGCACGAAGCCGTAGACCTGGCTCAGGCCCAGCCCGGTCCCCTTGCCAACGTCCTTGGTGGTGAAGAACGGCTCGAACACCTTCTCCTGCGTGGCCTTGTCCATGCCCATGCCGGTGTCGGAGACGGCCACCAGAACATAGGGCCCGGGCGGAACAGGCTCGGCCAGGGCCGCCACATAGGCCTCGTCCAGGCGCGCGTTGGCCGTCTCGATGGTGAGCCTGCCGCCGCTTGGCATGGCGTCGCGGGCGTTCACCGCCAGGTTGAGGATCGCGTTCTCCAACTGGTTCGGGTCCGCCTGGGAGCGCCAGAGGCCGCCCGCGAGCACCGTCTCCAGCACCACTTCTTCGCCCAGGGTCCGCCGCAGGAGTTCGGACATGCCGCTCACCAGCTTGTTCACGTCGATGGGCTTGGGATCGAGGGGCTGGCGCCGGGAGAAGGCCAGGAGCCGCTGGGTCAGGGTCGCGGCCCGCCTGGTCGCGTCCATGGCGTGCTCGGCGGCGCGCAGGAGGCGGTCGGAGCCCTCCGGCAAGCGGCGCTGCAGGAGCTCGATATTGCCCACGATGATGGTGAGCAGGTTGTTGAAGTCATGGGCGATGCCGCCGGTGAGCTGGCCGATCGCCTCCATCTTCTGCGCCTGCCGCAGCGCCTCCTCGGCCTTCATGCGCTCGGCCACCTCGTGGGCGACCCGCTCCTCCAGGGTTTCGTTGAGCCGCCTGAGGTCCTCGGTGGCCTGCTCCGCCTTGCGGCGGGCGTCGAGCAGCTCGCGCTCGTACTTGCGCCGGTCGGTGGCGTTGAACAGGGTGATGCGATGAACCACGGGCCTGCCGGCCGCATCCCGCTTCTGGACCGTGTTGGCCAGAACCGGCAGAGGATGCCCGTCCGCGCAGGCGAGATCGAACGCGATCTCGTTGACGAAGCCCTGCATCTGCAGCAGCGGCGCAAAATGCGTCTCGTAGAAGATCCGGCCGCCGACGCTGAGAAAATCCTGGAAGCGCCTGTGGCCGACGATTTCGTTCCGCTCCATCCCGATCCAGTTCAGGAAGGTCTGGTTGGCGCTCACGATGGCGCCGTCCGGCAGGGTCGAGACATAGCCGCAGGGGGCGCTCTCGTAGAGCTCCTCCGCCGTCTCGATGGGTGGGCCCTGGTCGATGGTCACTCTGCAGCGGTCTCCACGGGGGCTTGGTCGCGCAGGAAGGCTTCCATGGCCGCGATGGTCTCCTCCGGGGCGCTCAGGTTCGGGCAATGCCCGGTGGCGCGCATTTGGACGAAGCGGCTGCCCGGGAGGTTTTGGTGCACGTAGCGCCCGACTGTCTCAGGCGCGATGGCGTCCTGCGAGCATTGCAGGATGAGGGCCCTGGTCCGCACCTTGGGAAGATCGGCGCGGTTGTCCGACAGGAACGTCACGCGGGCGAAGTGCTTGGCGATGTCCGGGCTCGTGCGGCAGAAGCTGTTGGTGAGTTCCTCGCCCAGTTCCGGCCGCTCGGGATTGCCCATGATCGCCGGGGCCATGGCGCTCGACCAGCCGAGGTGATTGCTGTCGAGGAAATCGAGCAGGCCCTCGATGTCCTCGGGCTTGAACCCGCCCACGTAATCGCCGTCGTTGATGTAGCGCGGCGAGGGGCCGATCAGAATGAGGCGGTCGAACCGCTCCGGCTCCGCGATGGCCGCCAGAACCCCGATCATGGCGCTCACCGAGTGGCCGACGAAAACCACGTTCTTCAGGTCGAGCTCGCGGCAGATCGCCAGCATGTCCTCGGCGTAGCCATGAAGGGAGCCGTGTCGCGTCCCGTCGAAGGCGGCCGCATCGGAGCCTCCGTGTCCCACATGGTCGAACAGGACGATCCTGTAGCGCTCCTCGAAGGCGGGCGTGATGAAGCGCCACATGCTCTGGTCGCAGCCATAGCCGTGAGCGAAGATCATGGGCTGCTCGCCGCGTCCGATGATGCGGACATTGTTGCGCTTGAGTACGGCAGACATGGATGCTCCGTCGGATCCGAGGGCCGGTGAAGGCAGGATTGGCGCTTCACGCCGCGCGGGAGCAAACCTGCTCCCCTCGATCCGCTTGCAATCTAGGGCGGTGCGGACGCTCGTACAACGAAGACAAAATTCCGCCGCGCGGCTCATGCGTGGCGCGGGCGGGCCGTCCTGCGGGCGGGCCTTGGCAAGGCCCGCCCGCAGGAGCGCCTATCGGGCGGCGGCGCGAAGGCCTGAGCGCTCGCTCAGCTTCGTGGCGTGGTCGATCACATGGTAGATGTAGTTCTGCTCGACGACGCCGGCGAAGAGGTGAGCCCAGGGTCCGCCTGCGAAGATCGCCACATCCTCGCCGCCGTAGGTTTCGCTGTCGAGGGCACCAGGGATTGCTGCTTGTAGTCCGGAGCCGTGGTGTTGGCGGGCGCCGGACGGGGCTCGCCCTCCTTCACGGCGCCGGGCCCGTTGGCGTAGCCCAGGGTGGTGAAGGGCTTGCCGTCCTTGCCGAGCTTGGTCGTCCCGTCCGGCTCGACGATGGTCTCCAGGATCGGGTTGCCGCGCTTGGGATAGCCCGCGATGGTGAAGACGTGGCTGTGGTCCGCCGTGACCACCACCAGGGTCTCGCTCAGGTTCACCTTCTCCAGGGCGGCTTTGACCGCGTTGTCGAAGGCCACCATGTCTTCCAGGGATCGATAGGCGTTGCCGTCGTGATGGGCGTGATCGATGCGCCCGCCTTCGACCATGAGGAAGAAGCCGTTGGGATTCTGGCCCAGGATGTCGATGCTCTTCACGGTCATCTCGGCCAGGGACGGCTCGCCGCCGTTGTCCTTGAGGCGGTCCGCCTCGTAGCGCATGTGCGAGCGCTCGAAGAGCCCGAGCACCCGCGGGGTTTTGGCGTCGATCCTGTCGAACTGCTCCTTGTTCCACAGGAAGGTTCCGCTGTTGGAATAGCGCGCCTGCCATTCCTGCACCAGGTTGCGCCCGTCCTTGCGGGAGCCCTTGCGGTCCTTGTCCTCGGGATCGTCGGCGGTCGTCGGAAGGAAGCGGTCGCGGCCGCCGCCGAAGATGACCTCGAAGCCGTCGCCGTAGGACCAGGCGACAAGCTGCTGGGCGATGTCCTTGCAGCCGGCCGCGATGGCCTCCGGCGTCATGTTCGCATCCCCCTCCCAGTCGCGGTGCGGCGTGTGCGCATACATGGCGGCGGGCGTGGCGTGGGTGATGCGCGCCGTGGTCACGACCCCGGTCGCCTGCCCGGCCCGCTCGGCCATGGCGGCGAGGCTTAAGACCTCCTTGCCCTTGGACCCGGCGCAGTCGCCCACCTCCACGTCGCTGTTGACGCCGATCACGTCGTTGCGGGTTTTGACGCCGGCCACCATCGCCACGGCGGTGGGCGCGGAATCGGCCACCTGCGCGTCATGGGTATAGGTTTTCGACAGGGCCGCGTAAGGGAGCCTCTCCATGGTGAGGGAGTTGGACTCGCCGTCCGCCCCGCGCTTCTGGCCCTCGTAGATGCGCCCTGCGGTGACGGTGGAAATGCCCATGCCGTCGCCCACGAACAGGATCACGTTCTTGGCGCGGTTGGTGTTCGCCGTCACCTGCAAGCGCTCCTGGAGCGCCGCCTGGGCCGCGCGAAAATAGGCGTCGTTGAGTTGAGGCAGGGTGTTCTGAGCGTACGCGGTGCTACCCGTGGCCGCCAGCAAAGCCGCGGCGCTGACAAGACGTCTCATGATTTCCTCCCGTGCTGCCTGCCGCTCGACGATCGAGCAGGGGCGCGGAAGAATAACTAGATTCCGCGCCCGGCCCGCCTAGTCCCCGCGGGAGGATTCAGAACCTGCTTCGATGCATCTCATCCTATGCGTGGACGCATGACGCGCATGTCTCGGGATCTGGCCGTTTCAGGCGCGCAGGCCCGGGGCCTCCTGGCCGGTGCGCGCCACGTATTCCGTGTAGCCGCCGCCGTATTGGTGGACGCCCTCCGGCGTGAGCTCCAGCAGCCGGTTGGACAGGGCGCCCAGAAAGTGACGGTCGTGGGAGACGAACAGCATGGTGCCCTCGTAGCGGGACAAGGCTGCGATCAGCATCTCCTTGGTGGCCATGTCGAGATGGTTCGTGGGCTCGTCGAGCACGAGAAAGTTCGGCGGGTCGTAGAGCATCTTGGCCATCACCAGCCGGGCCTTCTCGCCGCCGGACAGCACCCGGCACTTCTTCTCCGCGTCGTCGCCCGAGAAGCCGAAGCATCCGGCGAGCGTGCGCAGGGAGCCCTGGCCCGCCTGGGGGAACGCATCCTCCAGGAAGCCGAACACCGTGCGGTCCCCGTCCAGCACCTCCATGGCGTGCTGGGCGAAGTAGCCCATCTTCACGCTGCCGCCCAGCGCCACCGTGCCCTCGTCGGGGGATGCGGCGCCCGCCACCAGCTTCAGCAGGGTGGACTTGCCCGCGCCGTTGACTCCCATGACGCACCAGCGCTCCTTGCGGCGCACCGAAAAATCCAGCCCCTCGTAGATGCTGCGGCCGCCATAGCGCTTGTGCACCTTCCGCAGGCTCACCACGTCGTCGCCCGAGCGCGGCGCGGGCGGGAAGTCGAACGCCACGGATTGCCTGCGCTGGGGCGGCTCGACCCGGTCGATCTTCTCCAGCTTCTTGACCCGGCTCTGCACCTGGGCCGCGTGGGAGGCGCGCGCCTTGAAGCGCTCGATGAATTTGATCTCCTTGGCGAGCATCGCCTGCTGGCGCTCGAACTGCGCCTGCTGCTGCTTCTCGTTGAGCGCGCGCTGCTGCTCGTAGAATTCGTAGTCGCCCGAATAGGTGGTGAGCGTTCCGCCGTCGATCTCCAGCACCTTGTTGACGATGCGGTTCATGAAGGCGCGGTCGTGGGAGGTCATGAGCAGCGCGCCCTCGTAGCCCTTCAGGAACTCCTCCAGCCAGATCAGGCTTTCCAGGTCCAGGTGGTTGCTCGGCTCGTCGAGGAGCATCACGTCCGGGCGCATGAGCAGGATGCGGGCGAGCGCCACGCGCATCTTCCAGCCGCCCGACAGGGCGCCCACGTCCCCGTCCATCATCTCCTGGCTGAAGCCTAGGCCCGCGAGCACCTCCCGCGCCCGGCCCTCGAGGGAATAGCCGTCGAGCTCCTCGTAGCGCGCCTGCGCCTCGCCGTAGCGCCCGATGATCTCCTCGAGATCGCCCGCCCGGCCCGGGTCCACCATGGCGGCTTCCAGCTCCCGCAGCTCGGCCGCCACGGCGCTCACCGGGCCCGCCCCGTCCATCACCTCGGCGGCGGCGCTGCGGCCCGCCATCTCGCCCACGTCCTGGCTGAAATAGCCCACCGTGACGCCGCGATCCACGGAGACCTGGCCCTCGTCGGGCTGCTCCTCCCGGGTGATCATCCGGAACAGGGTGGTCTTGCCCGCCCCGTTGGGGCCCACCAGCCCGGCCTTCTCCTGCTTCTGGAGGGTCGCGGAGGCCTCGATGAAGAGGATGCGGTGGCTGTTCTGCTTGCTGACGTTCTCGACGCGAATCATGGGGTACCAGGCCTGGAGGAGTTGCGGCGGCCTTATCACGGGCCGCGCCCGGCGACGAGCGCCCCAGGCCGGGCAAAACGCCCTAGGCTGAAGGCCCGGCGCGGGAGGCGGCCCCGCCTCGTCCGGGCCTTGCGCCCGATCCGCCACGGCATTGCGGCTCGAAGCGCCATCCGTCAGGGTCGGAGCATCGGGAGCCGGCAAGGCGCCCGATCTTGCCTCGGCCCCGCGGACGACAGCGGACGGCTTCGCGAGCGGAGCCGGTCCCGCAGGCGGGACCGGCTCTCAACGTTGCTGCGCCCTCACGGACTAGAATTGGAAGTCCGAGGCGCCGATCTGGGCGACCAGGATGTCCTCGATGACAATTCTTCCGGCGCCGCTCACATTGGATCCAAGCCTGATATGAACGTCGGCGCCCACCTGGACGATATCGCCCGCCAGATCGGCGAACGAGTTGAGAGCGGATCCGTAGCCCTGGAGGCGGATCGTGTCGACGCCGTTCGTGAAGTCCGTGATGCGATCGGTGCCGTTTTGCCCGGCGAAAATAAACCGGTCCGCGGCCGCGCCGCCGGTCAGCTCGTCATTGCCGAGGCTGCCGAAGAGGTCGTCCCTGCCGGAGTCGCCGGACAGGTTATCCCGGCCGTCGCCGCCGCGGATGACGTCGTTCCCGGCCCCGCCGCGCACCGCGAGCCTCATGCCGTCGTCGGTGAGCAGGGTGGCGGAGATGCGGTCATGTCCGCCGCCGGCCGCGATCGTGAGGAGGTCCTGTCCGCCATCCTCGCCGGAGATGTCCACCCTCGCGGAGAGCCCACGGACCACGGTCGCGCCGCCGGAGGTGCGCACCGTGATGAGATCGCGCGCCCCGGTTCCCTCCACCGTCACCTGATCGACCACGCCGTCGCCGACGCCGGTTCCGGCGACCCCTGAGAGGTCGAGATCGACCCGGGTCACGTCGGTGCCCGTCAGGGCGTTCACGACGATCCGGTCCGCGCCGCCCAGGGCGTTGAACTCGATGCGCTCCACCCGGTCCATGTCCATGGTGACGGCGGCCACGTCCCGGAAGAAGCGGGAGCGCTCCCCATTGGCCGAGATGTCGACGTTCTCGGCCACGCCCGCGCCGTTGAACTCGAGCGTATCGAAACCCTGCTGGCCTTCGACCACGTCGTTGTCGTCGCCCGGATTCCAGATGAACCGGTCGTTGCCCGCGCCGAGGAAGGCCGTGTCGTCCCCATTGCCGGGCCGGACGATGTCGTTGCCGCCGGCCATGACGATGAAGTCGGGCTCGGACAGGTCGGCGAGGCCGGTCACCGTGACGGTTGGAGAGATTGTGCCCGGAAGGATGACTTCGCTGAGATCGGTGCCGATAAAGGTAGCCATGATGTGAGCCTTTCCGATGGAAGGGAGACGAGCTCCCGGGCCAGCCTTAAGCCTCGGTCAGGGTCGGTTCTGTGAAGGCCGTCACTCAGGCCAGGTCCCGGTGAGTGGGACTCAAGCAGCCTTCATGGAAGAGAGCCGATCAATGCTATGCTCGTCTGCCCGCAGGGGTTGCCGGATCGATGACGCAACAGTCAGCCCGGGGTTGATTATGCGACCGACCTCATCCTCCGTCAACGACGGTGAGATGGCCCGCGCCCGCACGAAGGGAGGGCATGCCCGCCCGTCGGCGCCCCGCGGAGGCGGCCGGAGCGGGAACGAGCGTGCAGGCTCTTCGGCATTGAACCGTTGAACGGCGTCGCGCAGGGCCTTGCGCTTGGGTTTTCCTGCGTTCGAGACCTGCGTCCGATTGGATATAACATTGCTATTTGAAGCGCCCTCGGTTAGGATCAGGGCATGGCCCCTCCCCTGCCGATCCTGCCGGGCTTTCCGCGCCGTGCTCAAGGTCCTGGGCGCATCGGCGGCGGCCGTAGGGCTGGCGGCGCGCAATCAGGAAACCGCATGACCCAAGATGTCTGGAACAGGTGGCAGCAGGACTGGCGCCGCATGGAAGCCCTCGCGCGCCGGCGGGGATGGTGGGTCGAATCTCTCACGATTGCGCCGCCCGCCCCGGAGGCGGAGATCGCCGCGGCCGGGAAGGAGGCCGGCGTCGCCTTCCCCGCGCAGTTGCGCGAGGTGCTGGCGCAGCATTCCGCCGCGATCCGGTTCGGCTGGTCCATCCCGGATGAGCTGAGGCCCGTGTCAAAGGCGCGTCTTCCGGCGGACAGCAGCATGCGCGGCTACGTTTGGGACCTGGGGAATGTCCGGGAATACGCGATTCCGAATTTCCTGGGCTGGAAGGAGGACCTCGCCGACGAGGGAGATGGCGAAGAGCCCAATACGCCCGGGATGTGGGAGAACCAGTTCCCCTTCGCCGATCTCATCAATGGCGACATGCTGACCATCGACGTGTCGAACCCCGACGGGCCGCAGCCAGTCCGCTATTTCAGCCACGAGCTCGAAGGGCTGCACGGCCGTGCGCTCGCCCCCGACTTCTTCACCTTCGTCACCGTACTCTCGCAGCTCGGCTGGGCCGGGAGCACCCATGACGACTGGTTCGACCTCGTCGCGCCGCAGGATGGCGACAAAGCCTATCTGAGCCTCGACGCGAAGGGCTCGCGCGAATGGCTGGCGTTTCTGGCGGAGGAGGCGAAGACGTAGGAGCAGGACGAGCGGCCGTTGATCACGCGTTTCACATCTCAAAGCGGAGGTTGGAGCATGCTCCGATGCAGGCCACCCGTCTCGGGCATTCTTCGCCGCGATGTTCTCAGGATTCTAGGCGCATCCGCCGCAGCCCTGTGGGCCGGCGGCTCTCAATCGGAACATGCAATGATCGGTGATCTTTGGAATAAGTGGCAGCAGGATTGGCGGCGCATGGAGGCCCTCGCGCGTCGGCGGGGATGGAGGGTCATGAAGCCCCTGTCGATTGCACCGCCCGCCTCGGCGGCAGAGATCAGAAGCGTTGGGAAGGACGCCGGCGTCGCTTTCCCCAAGCAGTTGCGCGAAGTACTGACGCGATGTTCCGCTGCGGTCCAATTCGGCTGGAATATTCCGATGCACCACGCACCAATGGAGATGTCACGGTTCCCGAGGAACAGCGGCATGCGCGACGATATCTGGAATCTCCCATACATCCGGCAACATACCATTTCAGTCTTCCATAGGCGGAAGGAATACCTTGCCCAAGAGGATATATCCGAGGCTTTCAACTCGCCCAAGATGTGGGAGAATCAATTTCCCTTCGCGCATCTCTACAATGGCGACTTCCTGACCATCGACGTATCGAACCCGGACGGGCCGCAACCGGTCCGCTACTTCAGTCACGAACTCGAAGGGCTGCATGGAAAGGCGCTCGC
>DASQTM010000093.1:0-3396 GCA_035641875.1 Microvirga sp.
AGAATTGAGGGGAGGCGCTGGGCCAGCATGGACTTGCCCGCGCCGGGAGGGCCGTTCATGAGCAGGTTGTGGCTTCCCGCGGCGGCGATTTCGAGGGTGCGCTTGGCGCTCTCCTGGCCCTTGATGTCCCTGAGGTCCGGCAGGAGGCCGGCTCCGGGCATGATCGCGGGCTCGGGCCGCTTCAGCACCTGCGTGCCCTTGAAGTGGTTGGCGAGCTGGATGAGGGAGCGCGGCGCCAGGATGTCGATGTCGCTGCCGGCCCAGGCCGCCTCCGGGCCGCAGGCCTCGGGGCAGATCAGCCCGTGCCCGCGCCCATGGGCCGCCATGGCGGCCGGAAGCACGCCCGCCACCGGGGTGATCGAGCCGTCGAGGGCCAGTTCCCCCAGAACCGTGAAGCCGTTCAGCGCATCCGGCGGAATGGCTCCGATGGCGGCCATCACGCCGAGCGCGATGGGAAGGTCGTAATGGCTGCCCTCCTTGGGCAGGTCGGCAGGCGCGAGATTGACCGTGATGCGCTTGGCCGGAAGCGCCAGGCCGGAGGCGATGAGGGCCGAGCGGACCCGCTCCCGGGACTCGGCCACCGCCTTGTCGGGCAGGCCGACGATCATGAACACGACGTTCCCGGGGGAGATCTGCACCTGCACGTCGACCGCGCGGGCTTCGATGCCCTCAAAGGCGACGGTGGAAATGCGCATGACCATGGGGCTCGACCTCTCGGAGATGCGCGACTTTAGCGTGGCCGCCGGCAACAGGATAGTGTTGCTGATGCGGCGAAGACACACCCTCCAAAGGTTCAAAAAACCGCCGGAACCCTGCTGCCTCCGAGGCGTTGAGTTCGACGATCGGGGAAGAAGGTTCCCGGGCCCGGCAGGGCGGCGGGACCTTCATCGTAGAGCGGGGACGCAGCATCATGGCAGGGGGCACATCCATCTCGCAGGCGCATGGCGCCCCGGGCATCCTGTGAGATTCCCAGCGAGGGTGTGCCAAAGATCATGATGCCGGCGAATTCCCCCGCACCTTGCATGAGCCTCATCCGGCCAAGGGTACCGCTGAACTCTCCAGGGCAGCTCTCCCATTCGCCTATGGAGACGCAGTTTGAGTAGCGGTAATCCTTTGCGCATCCTCATCGTCGAGGACGAACTCCTGATCGCCCTGGAGCTCGAGTGCCTCTTGCAGGATGCGGGCCACGACGTGGTCGGCATCGCGGCCTGCTCGGCCGAGGCCCTGGCCTTGAGCGCGAAGCTCGCCCCCGATCTCGCCTTCGTGGACATCCATCTCGCCGACGGCCCGACAGGCGTGGATGTCTCCCGCCATCTCGCCGCCGAGCACGACGTGACCGTTCTGTTCATGACGGCCAACGCCAAGCGCATCCCGGAGGATTTCGCAGGCGCCCGCGGCGTCATCGCCAAGCCCTATACGGAACGCGGCGTCAAGGAGGCCCTGGCCTATGTGATGGCGGATCCGGAGCGCGACGCGAGAGAGGCGCAGGCGATGACCTTCGTCCCCTTCGGCGGCCGCGGCCGCGAGGACAACTCGCAGGTCTCCTGACCGATCCCCTCTGATCAATTTCCCTTGGCGCTGGCCTTCAGGCGATAGAGCGCATCGAGCGCTTCCCGGGGCGTCATCTGGTCCGGGTCCAGGGTCTCGAGGGTTTCGCGCAAAAGATCCGGCTTCGCCCGAACGGGCTCGGCCCGCACGGGAGCCGCGAAGAGGGGCAGGTCGTCCACCAGAGCCCGCTTGGGGCTTTCCCGGTCCGACCGCTCCAGTTCGCTCAGGATCGTCTTGGCGCGCTCCACCACCGCGGAGGGCAGGCCCGCGAGGCGCGCCACCTGGAGGCCGTAGGAGCGGTCCGCCGCGCCGGGCACCACCTCGTGTAGAAAAACCACCTCGCCCTTCCATTCGGTCACCTTCAGGGTGGCGTTGGCGATGCGCGGCATCCGGTCGGCGAGCGCCGTGAGCTCATGGAAGTGGGTGGCGAAGAGGGCGCGGCAGCGATTGGCCTCGTGCAGGTGCTCGATGGCCGCCCAGGCGATGGACAGCCCGTCGAAGGTGGCGGTGCCGCGGCCGATCTCGTCGAGAATGACCAGGGAGCGCGCGGTCGCCTGATTGAGGATGGCGGCGGTTTCCACCATCTCCACCATGAACGTGGACCGGCCCCGCGCCAGATCGTCCGCCGCGCCGACGCGGGAGAACAGCCGGTCGACGATCCCGATATGCGCTTCCTTCGCGGGAACGAAGGACCCCATCTGGGCCAGCACGACGATAAGGGCGTTCTGGCGCAGATAGGTGGACTTGCCGCCCATGTTGGGGCCGGTGATCAGGAGGATGTGCCCCGCGTCCCCTCCCGAGAGGTTGGAATCGTTGGCGATGAAGGCCGCGCCCTCGCGCTTCAGCGCCGCCTCGACGACCGGATGGCGGCCGCCCTTGATCGTGAAGGCGAGGCCCGTGTCCACAAGGGGGCGGGTCCAGTCGAGGCGCATGGCGAGGTCGGCGAGCGCCGCCGTCACGTCGATGGCCGCGATGGCTTCCGCCGCGAGGGCCACCTCGCCCGAGAGGTCCAGCAGGTCCTGGACCATGCCGTCGAACCTTGCGAGCTCGATCTTCAGCGCCCGGTCGGCGGCGGACGCAATCTTCGATTCGAGCTCGCCCAGCTCCAGGGTGGAAAAGCGCATGGCCCCGGCCATGGTCTGGCGATGGACGAAGACGTCCTTCCAGGGCTCCTTGAGCAGGTCCTCGCCCACGTTCTGCGGCACTTCGACGAAGTAGCCGATCATGTGGTTGTGCTTCACGCGCAGGGCGCGGCAGCCGGTCTCGGCGGCGTAGCGCGCCTGGAGCGCCGCGATGAAGCGGCGGGAATCCTGCTGCAGCTCGCGCAGCTCGTCGAGGTTCTGGTCGAAGCCTGGGCGGATGAAGCCGCCGTCGCGCTTGAGCAGGGGCAATTCGTCCGCGAGCGCCGCAGAGATCCTGTCGGCCACATCGGTGCGCAGGGCCTGAAGCCGCCCTGCCGCCGTGGAGAGTTCCCCCGGCAGGTTGGGCGCGATGGCGAGTTCGAGGCCGAGTTCGCGCGCCGCGAAAAGGCCGTCGCGCACGCAGGCCAGATCCCGCGGCCCGCCGCGCCCGAGGCTCAGGCGCGAGAGGGCGCGGGCCAGATCCGGCGAGCGCTTGAGGATGCGCCTCAGGCGGTCGCGCAGGTCTCCGTTCGCCACCAGCGACTCGACGGCGTCCTGCCGGTCCCGGATCATGCCCGGATGGGTCAGCGGCCCGGCGAGCCGCTCGGCGAGCAGCCGCGCCCCGCCCGGGGTCACGGTGCAGTCGATGGTGGCGAGCAGGCTGCCCGCCCGCTCCCCCGAAAGCGTCCGGGTGAGTTCGAGATTGGCCCGGGTCGCCGCGTCGATG
>DASQTM010000094.1:0-7665 GCA_035641875.1 Microvirga sp.
AGGTCGCCTCGTCGAGCACAAGGATCGGCGGCGCCTTGAGGATGGTCCGGGCAATGGCCACGCGCTGCTTCTCGCCCCCCGAGAGCTTGAGTCCGCGTTCGCCCACCGGTGTGTCGTAGCCCTCCGGCAGGAGGCCGATAAAGCGGTCGATCTGCGCCAGGCGCGCGGCCTCCCTCACCTCCTCGGGCGTCGCATCCCAGCGGCCATATTGGACGTTGTAGCCGATGGTATCGTTGAACAGCACCGTGTCCTGCGGGACCATGCCGATGACCTTGCGCAGGGAGGCCTGCTGCACCTCGGCAATGTTCTGCCCATCGATGAGGATCTGGCCGCTGGCGGGCTCGTAGAAGCGGAACAGCAGGCGCGAGATCGTGGATTTGCCGGCGCCCGACGGGCCGACGATGGCGACCGTATGGCCGGCCGGCACCTCGAAGCTCACGCCCTTGAGGATCGGCCGCTCCGGAATATAGGCGAAATGCACGTCCTCGAAGCGCACCACCGCCTGATTGACCTGGAGCGGCTTGGCGCCCGGCTTGTCCTGGATCTCGGGGTTGCGGTCGATGATCTGGAACATGTCATCGATGTCGATCAGCGCCTGTTTGATCTCGCGATAGAGCATGCCCATGAAGTTGAGCGGAATGTAGAGCTGGACCAGCATGGCGTTGACGAGCACGAAGCTGCCGATGGAGACCCGGCCCGCCATGATGTCCCGCGCGGCCAAGACCATGACGATGGCCATGCCGATGGAGAAGATCACCGCCTGCCCTGCGTTGAGCACGGCGAGCGAGGTATAGGTCTGGGTGGAGGCCTTCTCGTATTTCTCCATGGAGCGGTCGTAGCGGGCGGTCTCCCGCTGCTCGGCGTTGAAATACTTCACGGTCTCGTAGTTCAGCAGGGAGTCGACGGCCTTGGTGTTGGCGTCCGTGTCGGAATCGTTCATCTGCTTGCGGATCGAGATCCGCCACTGGGTCGCCTTGTAGGTATAGGCGAGATACACCACCACCATGACCAGAACGACGAAGGAATAGACCCAGTCGAACTCCCAGCCCAGGATGCCGAGCACGAGGACGAATTCAAGAATGGTGGGCAGGAGGGTCAGAACCACCAGGCGCGACAATTCCTCGATGCCCTCCCGGCCCCGCTCCAGCACCCGCGTCAGCCCGCCGGTCTTCCGCTCGAGGTGGAAGCGCAGGGACAGGCGGTGCATGTGCTCGAAGGTCTCCAGCGCCAGCTTTCTCACCGCATGCATGGCCACCTTGGCGAAGAGGCCGTCGCGCATCTGGGTCAGCACCGCCATCAGGATGCGGGTGACCCCATAGATCGCGGTGAGCAGGATCGGCGCCCGCCAGAGCCAGGAGCCTGCGGTGGTCGCCGCCTCGACGTCCTGGCTGCCGCCTCCCGTCACCGCCACGAGGGCGTCCGTCGCCCATTTGAAGGCAAAGGGCGTCACCATGGTCACCCCCTTCGCAACGAGGAGGAGCCCGAAGGCCAGGAAGATCCGTCGCTGGAGGTCCGGCCGCCCGTGAGGCCAGATATAGGGCCAGAGTTTCGTCCAGGTGGCCGCCAAGCCATTAGGCTTCGGCGCGGCTGCGCTCGTCGAGGGGACGGCAGTGGAGGGAGGCATTCTTTAGAATCCGATCAAACTGTCGGACCTCGATATAGATGATCGACGGGGCGAATTTACCCCGCCGGCCCGGATTTAGTCCGCCTGCGACTGGTTGCTCTGCTGCTCTCCGGGGAGCACGAAAACCTGCCCGGGGTAGATCAGGTGAGGATTGCGGATCTGCTGCTGGTTCGCACCGTAGATCTCGGTATAGCGATAACCCTTGCCATAGATGCGCTGGCTGATGCGCCAGAGATTGTCCCCGCGGGCCACGAAGGCCGTGTTGATGCTCGGGATCACGACCGTTCCGGCCGCTGCCACCTGCGTATCGGTCGGGCCCGTTCTGGCGCCCGCGCCAGGCGCGGATTGCGGGGGAGCGGCCGGAGCAGCCTGCCTCGCGGGCTGCGTCTGGGGAGCCGCGGAGGCAACCTGAACCGGAACGTTGAAGACCACCTCGGCTCGCGACTTCACCTGGCCGGAAACCGGATCCACGTCGTCGAGGCGGACCCGGTAGTCGCCAGGCTTAACCCCGCTGCCGATGGCGAAGGACACCTTGCCGTCGCCCCCTGCCCCGCCCGGAGCGATGAGGCTCTCGTTGAGATAGAGGCGGATCGTGGCCCCCGGCGCGGAAAGGCCGGAAACGAAGAGCTTACCCTCCTCCGCGTCGACGCTCACGATCTTGACCTGCGGGCGTTGAGCAGGCTGGGCCGGAGGCGTCGTGGGTGCGGCGCTCGCCTGCTGCTGCGGAGCAGGCTGAGCTGGCGTTTCCGCCTGCTGGGCCAGCATAGGGGGCTCAGAGGCCTTGGATTCAGCGGTCTTGGGATCGGCAGCGCCCGGCGCGGCTGGCTTGGCATCGGCCGTCTTAGCCTCCGGTATTTCCGGATTCGACAGAAGCACCGTCGGCCTATCCGGCGATGCGAGCGCCACGAGGGGTCGGGTCTTGTCCGGGTTGATCACCACGGTCACGCTCTCGCGGGAGCGCTGGCGGGCTCCGTCCGGCGCGATGGATTGCAGGACGATCTGGTGGGAGCCCGGCGGCAGGGGCGGAGGAATAATGGCGAAGAGGCCGGACGCATCCGCCACGCCCCGGGCGTGAACCTGGTCGCCCCGCAGGAGCTCGATCGTCGCGCCGGGAGCGGAGCGTCCGGCGATCACGCTCTCCCCGTCCGGCTCCACGCGCACCACGTCGAAAGAGGGAGCGAGAGGCGCCTCGGCCGCGGCGGCAGGGGCTTGCGGGGCCATGGCAGGAGCCGTGGGGTTACCGGGTGCAGGGTCTGCCGGCGGGGCTCCTCCAGGCGCGGCTTGGGATGGCTGGATCGACGCTTGGGCGGGAGGCGTGTTCTCTGCCACCGGTTTCTCGGGCCGGGACCAGTAAAGCGCTCCGAAAAGAACTCCCACGACCGCAACGGCAGTTGCGCCCAGAATAGCGATGGTTCCGCCGATCCGTCTCTCGTTCGCCATGGTGGTTTTTCTCAAACGCGGCACTTTCCTGCATTAAAGCCGTTTATCTTTCAAAAGGCTACGGCCATAAGGGTCACAATAATGCTTTATGATTCAGTGCGGGAAGTCCCCCGCTTCCCCAAAATGCCCATGTCAGCGATCAAATCCATCTGCGTCTATTGCGGCTCCGGCTTCGGAGACGACCCGGTTTTCAAGGAAAACGCTGCTTCATTAGGCCGCTCCATGGCGGAACAAGGCATCAGCCTCGTCTATGGCGGCGGCAATGTGGGCCTCATGGGCACGGTGGCCCAGGCGGTCCTGGATCATGGGGGCTACGTCACAGGAATTATCCCCGAATTCCTGAAATCCCGAGAAAAACTCCTGGATGACGTGCAGGAAACCATCGTCGTTCCCGACATGCACACCCGCAAGCGCCTCATGTTCGAGAAGGCGGACGCCTTCGTGGCCCTGCCCGGCGGCATCGGGACCCTCGAAGAGCTGGTCGAGCAGATGACCTGGGCGCAGCTCGGCCGGCACACCAAGCCGATCCTGATGCTCAGCACCAAGGGCTTCTGGAAGCCGCTGCTCACCCTTCTGGCCCATATGCGCGAGCAGGGCTTCATCCGCCCCGGCCTCGAGCTCAGCTATCTGGTTGCCGAGCGGGTGGAAGAGGTGATTCCCATGCTGGAGGCCTCCGCCCGGCGGACGGGCGGCGTCGGCAACGAGGAGATGATCGAGAGCCGGTTCTGACCTCAAAGAACGGAACCGCCAGCCCTAAGCTAAACTGAGGCTGGACCCTTCCTCCGCCCTCATCCTGAGGAGGCCGTAGGCCGTCTCGAAGGATGATCCAGGGCGCGCGGAAACGCGACAAATCTCCCTCTCCCGGGTGGGAGAGGGTTAGGGGTGAGGGAAGGCCCTCTCCGAACAGACCACAGGCGGTGGTGAGCGCAGACCTCGGCGCCTCATCCTGCATCGTCCTGCCCTCACCCGTCTCGCTCACGCGAGCGACCCTCTCCCATCCGGGAGAGAGGTTGTGGCGCATTACGGCCGGTAGCCGCGCATCTCGGCCGCGATGTCGCCGCCGGAGACCAGGCTGAGCCGTTCGTCGCGCAGCTCGTATATGGCGGTGGCGTCGACTTTGGTCCCGTCGTCCCGCCGGCCGAGATAGCGGATGTGCAGGCGCCGTTCCTCGGTTCGCCAGCGCCCGCGGATCTCCCGGCAGGGCTCACCCTCCTCCTTCGCCCCGCAATCGCTGCTGGCCAGCGGGATGCCGCCCTCCGGGCCGATGGGCTTCATCCGCTCGTCCCGGATCAGGAACGGCTCGATGACGCTGAATTCCTGGCCCTGGAACGTGCCGCCGCCCTCGATGACGGCTCCGTCGCTCGCCCCGAAGCGGGCCGGCTTGATCCCGTTCAGGTCTCCCGAGGAACCGGTCTCGATGAAGTCATCGTGGAACCCGACGGGCTTCAGGGCGCGCTTCTCCTTCTTGAGGAACACGGCGCTGACCACGGCCGGGCATCCATGGCAGGCCTGCCCCGGCACGCCCGCCAGCGTGAACAGAACCACCTTCTCAGGATATGACAGGGCCTGATAGGGGTAGAGGCAGGGACCGGCTCGCCCCTTCGCGTTCCGCCGCTCGACGGCTCTTGGATAGGCCGCCTTGAAGGCGCTGCGGAGTAAAGGATTCTTCGCCATGACGGTCGAGGCGTTCGAGCAGAGCGGCAAGGGCAGGTCCGCCGCCCGGGCCGGATCGGCGCCCGTGAAGAAGACGAACGCCAGGAGAGCAAGCCTCTTGAGCATCAAAAAAGAACCCCTCCCCGCTTGCCGTCCGCCTGCTGCCATGACTGCAGGCCTCGATGAAGGTCCAGTCTTGATGCCAAGTCTTTAGGAAGAATGAGCGCCGGTCTTCCGTTCAAGAAAGTGGCCCCGTCGGATCTTCACAGCCCCGCCCCGCTCTTCAACAGCTTGTAGATCATGGAATCCGTCAACGCCTGGAAGGAGGCGTCGATGATGTTGGGCGAGACGCCGATGGTGGTCCAGCGCTCGCCGGAACCGTCGGTGAATTCGATCAGCACGCGGGTTACGGCGTCCGAGCCGCCCTGATAGATGCGGACCTTGTAATCGACCAGCTCCAGGTCCTGGATCAGGTGCTGGTACTTGCCCAAGTCCTTGCGCAGGGCGACATCGAGGGCGTTGACCGGGCCATTTCCCTCGGCGGCGGAGATCATGATCTCGTCGCCCACCCGCACCTTCACGATGGCTTCCGACGCGGTCACCATCTCGCCCAGGGCATTGAAGCGGCGCTCCACATTCACCGAGAAGCGCTCCACGTCGAAGAAGGCCGGCACCTCGCCGAGCATGCGCTTGACCAGCACATAGAAGGAGGCATCCGCCCCCTCGAAGGCGAAGCCCTGCGCCTCCTTGCGCTTCACCTCGTCGAGCACGCGCCCGATGCGCGGATCGCCCCGTTCGAGTTCGAAGCCGCAGCGCTTCAGCTCCGCCAGGATGTTCGACTGCCCGCCCTGATCCGACACCAGGACCTTGCGCGCATTGCCGACGAGATCCGGCTCCACATGCTCGTAGGTGCGCGGATCCTTGAGAACCGCGGACGCATGGATGCCGGCCTTGGTGGCGAAGGCGCTCGCGCCCACGAAGGGCGCATGGCGGTTCGGCTGGCGGTTGAGGATCTCGTCCACCTGTCGCGAGACGTGCGTGAGTTCGCTCAAGGCCTCGTCCGTGACGCCGAGATCGAAGCGGGCGGCATATCCGTCCTTCAGCTTCAAGGCGCCGATGAGGGTGACCAGGTTGGCGTTGCCGCAGCGTTCGCCGAGGCCGTTCAGGGTGCCCTGGATATGCCGGGCGCCCGCCTCCACCGCCGCAAGCGAATTGGCGACCGCGCAGCCGCAGTCGTCGTGGGCGTGGATGCCGAGATGAATGCCGGGCACCACCTGCATCACCGCCGTCACGATGCTCATGACCTCGTGGGGCAGAGTGCCCCCGTTGGTGTCGCAGAGCACCACCCAGCGGGCCCCCGCCTCGTAGGCGGTTCTGGCGCAATCGACGGCATAGGCGGGATTGGCCTTGTAGCCGTCGAAGAAATGCTCGCAATCGACCACAACCTCCCGGCCCTTGGCCCGAGCGGCCTCGACGCTGTCGCGGATGCCGGCGAGGTTTTCCTCCAGGCTCGTCTCAAGCGCCACATGCACATGGTAGTCCCAGGCCTTGGCCACGAAGCAGATAGCGTCGGCCTTGGCTTCCAGAAGCGCCGCGACCCCGGGATCGTTGGACACGGAGCGCCCGGCGCGCTTGGTCATGCCGAAGGCCGTGAACTTGGCCCTCTTCGTGCGCTTTTCGGCAAAGAAGGCGGTATCGAGGGGGTTCGCCCCCGGATAGCCGCCCTCCACGTAATCGATGCCGAGCCGGTCGAGGAGGAGGGCTACGGCGCGCTTGTCCTCCAGGGAGAAATCCACCCCCGTGGTCTGCGCCCCGTCGCGCAGGGTGGTGTCGAAGAGATAGATGCGCTCGCTCATGAGGACAGCTTCCGGTCTTCTGCGGGGGCGAGGCGCTTTTCCATGGTGGTGGTGCCGAGCCATTCGTCACCGAGGGACTTCGTGTTGCGGCGCTGGGGCGTGAAGCCGTGCTCCTGGAAGAAGGGAAGCGCGTTGTCGCTCACCTCCGCCACCAGGCGCGACGCGCCACGGGCCCCGGCGAGCTTCTCGACCGCGTCGTAGAGCATCGTCCCCAGCCCTTGTCCGGCGGCCTCCGGATGAACGTAGAGCATCTCGATGAGCTCGTTGTCCTTGAGCGCGATGAACCCGGCCGGCGTCCCCTCCACCGTCGCGATCAGCGTCAGGCTCCCGGCGAGCCGCTGGGCGAAGGATTCATCCTCGGCCATGGCCATCCAGGCCTCCTGCTGGCCTTCGCTGTAATCCTCCCCCGTCAGCTCCTCCACGCTCGCCTGAAGGATCTCGGCGAGGACCGGCACATCGTCGGGGAGAAACGGCCGGAGCCCCGGCTTCGGCGATAGCTGTCCCATCAGCGCGCAACCTCCCAAGTGGTCGTGCCGTCCTTGTTGTCCTTCACCACCACGTTCATCGCGGCGAGCTCGTCGCGGATGCGGTCGGATTCGGCCCAGTTCTTGGCGGCGCGGGCCTCCTTGCGGGCGGCGAGCAAGGCTTCGACGCGCCCAGGATCGACGCCGAGCGAAGCCTGCTTTCGCGCCTTCCACGCCTCGGCGCCCTCCATTAGGAAGCCGAGGGCGCGCAGGTTCGCGCCCAGTTCCTCGTGAGCGCCCCCTCCGTCAAGGGCATGGAGCTCCGCCAGCATCTTCGGCGTGTTGAGGTCGTCCGCGAGAGCCTCGAGAACAGGGTCGGACAGGCGGGCGGATTGACCTAGGCCCGCCAGCTCATACCAACGGTCGAGGGTCCTTTCGCTCTCCTCCACGCCCTTCAGCGTCCAGTCGATGGGCTGGCGGTAGTGGGTGCGGAGCATGTTGAAGCGCAGCACCTCCCCCGGCCAGTCCTTCAGGAGGTCGGCGATGGTGAAGAAGTTGCCCAGCGACTTCGACATCTTCTCGCCTTCCACCTGCAGGAAGCCGTTGTGCATCCAGACATTGGCCATGC
>DASQTM010000095.1:0-3012 GCA_035641875.1 Microvirga sp.
TGGGGCGGCGCGCAGCGGGCGGCCGGCCTTGCGGGCAAGGAATACGAATTCCTAGTCAAGGCCCGCATGGGCGTCTACCAGGGCAAGAAGAAGGCCGAGAAGGCTTTCGCGGCGGTTCCCGCAGCCTTGAAGAAGGACCCATCCTATCTGTTCTCCCGCGCCCTTTACCTGCGCCGGAGCAATCAGCTGGCGGAGGCCGCCGGCATCATCATGCAGGCGCCTCGGGATCCGGAGCTTCGCGTGGACGGGGATGAATGGTGGGCGGAGCAGCGTATGATCGCCCGCACGCTGCTGGACAAGGGCGACCCCCAGCTCGCCTACAAGGTGGCGAGCCACCATGCGGCCGAGTCCTCCGCGCAGCAGATCGAAGCCGAGTTCCACGCAGGCTGGATCGCCCTCAGGTTCCTGAACGACCCCGCAGGTGCGGCAGGCCACTTCGCGACGGTTGCGAAAACCGCCTCGACGCCGATTTCCATCTCCCGCGTCGCCTATTGGCAGGCGCGCGCCGCAGAGGCCGCCGGCGCCGGCGAGGATGCCAAGCTCTTCTACACACGCGCCGCGGACAATCCGACGACCTATTACGGACAGCTCGCCCAGACGAAGCTCGCCCAGAACGTGTCGCTCAGAACGGTCGACCCCCTGACGGATGAAGAGCGGAGCGCCTTCGAGAGCCTCGTCCCCGTGCAGGCTGTCAAACTGCTCCAGGAGATCGGGGAAAGCGAGCTCACCCTCGGCCTGTACTCGGATCTGGCGCAGACCCTGACCGATCCGGGGCAGCTCGATGCCCTGGCCTCCCTTGCCACATCCCAGAAGAACGCGCGCGCCATCCTGACGATCGGCAAGGTCGCGTCGCAGCGGGGCTTCCCCCTCGATCAGCATGCCTATCCGGTGGTGGGCATTCCCGAATTCGATCCTGTCGGCGACGAGGTGGAGCCCGCAATGGTCTATGCCATCGCCCGGCAGGAGAGCGCCTTCAACCCCCGGGCGGTGTCGAGCGCCGGCGCCCGGGGCCTCATGCAGCTCATGCCGGCCACCGCCAAGCGAACCGCCCAGCGTTTCGGCATGGGCTTCGATCTCAATCGGCTCGTCGAGGACCCGGCCTACAATGCCAAACTCGGCTCGGCTCACCTGGGCGAATTGATGGAGGATTGGAAGGGCTCCTACATCCTGGCCTTCGCCTCCTACAATGCAGGCGGCGGCAACGTGAAGAAATGGATCGACGCCTATGGCGATCCCCGCAAGTCCCAGGTGGACGTTGTCGATTGGGTGGAGCGCATCCCCTTCTACGAGACCCGCAATTACGTCCAGCGCGTGATGGAAAACCTCAATGTCTATCGACAGCGCCTGAACAAGAGGAGTCTTCCGGCTCCCGCAACGGCGGATGCGACGAAGGCCGATTACTGAGAGGTGCGGCTGCGCCTCGGCGCTAGAGTCTTTTCCGCAAAACTGGGCGCCGGTTTTGCGAAAGAAAACGCACCTTTCAAACGAGATGGAGCGGTTTCCATGAACCGGAGTTCATGGAAACCGCTCTGGCGCGGAAACAGACACCAGATGCCTCGTGAATATCGTGATCTTCTCGTGTCGGCTGCCGATGGCCTGCGCCTTTATGCGCGCGATTACAGCCCGGAGATCGGCGGCGCCTTGCCCGTCGTGTGCCTGCCCGGACTTGCCCGAACCTCCGAGGATTTTCACGATCTGGCGACGGCCCTCAGTACGGATCCGCGCCGGCCGAGGCGTGTTCTCGCCCTCGATTACCGGGGACGCGGGCGCTCGGAATGGGACCGGAACTGGCACAACTACGATGTGCGCGTCGAGTTGAACGACACCTTGCAGGTTCTCGCTGCTACCGGAATCGAAAGGGCTGCTTTCGTCGGCACCTCGCGGGGCGGGCTGATCACCATGGCCTTGAGCGCGGTTCGCCCGACCCTTCTCGCCGGGGCGGTTCTCAACGATGTGGGTCCTGTCATCGAGACCAAAGGCCTCATCAGGATCCGCACCTACGTGGGTAAGCTGCCAGAGCCCCGCAGCATGAATGAGGCCGGCCAGATGCTGCGGCGTCTCTCCGGGGCGCAGTTTCCCCGCTTCACCGATGCGCAATGGGAAAAGCAGGCGCGAGGCACCTGGCGCGAGGATGGGGGACGCCTCGTTCTCAACTACGATCCCAACCTGATGAACACGCTTAAGGCCTTGGACCTGGAAATGCCGTCGCCCGACCTGTGGCCCCTGTTCGAAGGCTTAGGCGGCGTCCCGGCGCTTGCCATCAGAGGGAGCCATTCCGACCTGCTCACAGGGGAGACCCTGCAGCGGATGACGGAGCGCCATCCGCGGCTGACAGCCCTCACGGTGGAGGATCAGGGGCATGCCCCGGTGATCGACGGAGGCCTGATCGACGCGGTCGCACGACTGGTCGCGGAGGCCGAGAGCGGGATTCAGGCGATGGTGTAGAACACGCCAGCCATTCGAAGTGGGCACTTCGCGAGGATCCCGGCTCGCTTCGCCGAAGTCTGCCACCCGCCTTCTGCGGCTTCGTCCACAAAAAAGAAAACCCCGGTGTTTCCACCGGGGTTTCCCTGACCAATCGGAGTGAGCCGATTAGAAGTCGCGCTGGATGCGCAGACGGCCTTCCCAGCCATTGTCTTCATCATTGAAGAGCGCAACGTTATTGCCGCGCTGATCGACGGTGGCGTAGATCACTTCCACACCGATGTCGAGGCCGGAAACCGGCTGCCAGAACACGTTGGCGCCGATACGGAGCTCGTCGAAGTCGTTCGCGTTGGTGGCCCCACGGCTTTCCGAGTCGAGGTACGAAGCGAAGAGGTTCGAACGGATTTGCGGGGTCCAGTAGTGACGCAGACCACCAGCGATCGACCAAGCGCGGGTCTTGTCGAGATCACCGGTGATCGGGTCGATCGTCGCGTCCGCGAGAGTGCTGGTGAAGCCCTGGAAGGCTGCGAACGGCCCGATGATCGTGCCCGCGTTGCCGCCGTCCAGATAGGCCGGAGCGCCGTCAGC
>DASQTM010000096.1:0-3126 GCA_035641875.1 Microvirga sp.
GCCGGAGGCGGTCCCGCGCGCGTAGCGCCGCACCATGGCGGCGCAGAACTCGGCGAACTCTTCCTTCACCTGCGGCGCGCTGGTGTGGTGCGGCGCGATTCCGCGATGCTCCGGCGTGAAGCAGAAGGTGACCGTCACATCGAAATCGGCGAGCGCCTCCATCTGGCGGTCGAACCAGTCGAGGGCGTTGGGGCGGAAGCTGTCCGCCCAGGACAGCCCGGTGCGCAGATGCCTGACGCCGAGCCGCTTCATCCAGGCCACCGCATCGTCGAGGCGGTGGTCCTCGAAGTGGAACCACTGGCAGAGGCCCATCTGAGCGGCGTACTTCGCATATTCCTCAAGAGCGGGCTTGGGCGTCCCGTCTTCGCGCAACAGCCCCATGTAGAAATGGCGGTAATAGGACGAGCCTTCCGCCTCGCGGTGACGGGTCGTGGCGCCCCAGGCCCGCGGCAGGTCGTAGAGCGAGTACCAGTGAATCCGCGGTGCCTTGCCGATCAGGAGCTCCGCCGTGCGGTTTAAGCCCCAGACCTGCACTTCTTCGGCTCCGAAGGTCGAAATGCCGACCTCGCTGACCCAGATCGGCTTGTCCGTTACGGCGCGGATCTCGTCGATCTTGGCCGGCCATTCGTGGATCTGCCACAGGTTCCAGTCCAGGGGGAAGCCGTGAACGGCCACCACGTCGAGGTGGTCGAGCGCTCCGTGGGCTTCAAGCTTCTTGATGAAGCCCGGATCGATGGGCGAGATGCCGCCGAGCACGCGGGGCAGATGCGGGCTTTCCGCCTTGATGGCCTGGCCTGCGACGATCACCATGTCGGAAAAGAGCTTCCAATCCGGATCGATCTCCGGGTCCCAATGGGACTTGTTGTTGGGCTCGTTCCAGATCATTGCGGCTTCGATCATCGGCTTCCCCCCTTGGCCGGATAGACGGCTTCCGCTCCGGGCGGCGCATCGACGCGGCGGCAGATGTAAACTTCGGTTTCGGGATGCTGGACGATCTCGAACCCGGCGCTGCGGAGCATCGCTTCCACGCAGGCCGAGTTCGGGGCCCACCAATTGGTCGGATCATCCGCATAGCGGTGCTCGATGAAGTGCATCTTCGGGTAGCGCGGATCGTCGAAATGCTCCGTCTGCCAGAAGGTGTAGTTCTCCTCGACGGGAAGCACGTCCTTCGAACCGCGCTGCATCGACTGGAACACGAGCATGTCGTCGGCCACGTGCTCGTGGATGAGATCGAGGGCCAGGAGCGGATGGCGAAGATGGTAGAGAACGCCCATGAAAAGAACCACGTCGAAGCGTTCGCCAAGCGCTCCCAGGTCGTAGACGGAGAGCTTGCGAAATTCGATATCGTGCCCTGTGGTCTGAGCCGCGAAGCGGGCCTGAGCGAGATATGCGTCGTCGAAGTCGACGCCCAGAACTCGGCCTGCTCCACGCTTCTTCATCTCGATCGAGTAGAAGCCGCCGTTGCAGCCGATATCGAGGACCGACTTTCCGGTCAGGTCCTGCGGGATCGCGCCGGAGAACTTCTGCCACTTGATGGCGGGGTAGTTGCCGAGAAAATGATTGGGAGCCGTCCAGACGCCGTTCAACTCCATGTTATGAAACCAGGGCCCCAAGGCTTCGGCCCGCTTGCGGATCTCATCGGCGGATATGGGGTCGATCGCATTCATTGTGGAGCCTACTCCCTGCTCAGGTCATGAAGGCCGCGGGGCATCCGCCCTGCCGGCCAGCCCAGGGCGACGCGCGCGCCTGCGATATCGTCGTGTTGAGCCGCCTCGCTCAGGAGCCCGATGGCGGAGCGATAGCCGTGCAGCGTTCCCACATCCACGTAGGATTCGCCGGCCTTCACCCCGATGGCCTCGCCTCCTTGAGCCAGATAGGCGTTCACGAGAGTGCCGAAGTACTCGTCCTCGCAATTCCGTTCGCGCCAGAGCTGGCGCAGCGCTCCCAGGACGTGACCCGGCATCTTGAACGCGCCCCAGATCCATTGCGAGGAGGCATCCTCCCGCTTCACCTGGATTTCCTGAACGCGCATCGCCTCGTCGAGAACGACCGCGTCGAAGAACTGCGGGTGCTCAACCGGGAAGAGCAGAAAGGAGAGAATGTTCTCCGGCAGCTCCGTCAGGGCCTTTTCCGGAAACCACACCGTATCCGGCAGGCCGACGATCGCGCTCTCATCGGGTGGAATGAGGGGAGCGGCGCGGAAGATCGCGTCGCATAATCCCCGGGGCTCCGGCTGAACCACATAGGCGATGGAGGCGTTCCCGTAGCTTGCTCCGTAATATTCCATGATGTCGGATTTGCCGGGCGAGATCACGAAGCAGATCTTGTCGGCCCCGCCATGGATCATGCGCTCGACGAGGTATTCGCTCACCGCGCAGGGGCGCTCGACCCCGTTGTCGAGACGACTGCCGACCGGCAGGAGCTCCTTGGAAAAGGCCAGCGGTTGAATGCGACTGCCGATTCCTGCTGCGGGCACGATTCCCCACATGGCTTCAAGCCTCCATCATGGCCTGTGAACGGCCATCGGACCGAGAGGAGGAACTGGGACTCGCCAGCAGAATCTCAAGCTCTTCCGCCCGGCGGTCGGATGTGTGCTGTTCCAACGTCCGCTCGCGGCTGGCTCCCGCGATGCGTTTCAGCTCGGCATCGCCGAGATCAAGCGCATGGGCCGCTTCTTCGGTCGTTCGGGCGAGAAGAATTTCCTTGCCGGGGTCGAAGAAGCTGTCGAGGCCGTCCCATGCGTCGGACAGGACGGGAACGCCGCAGGCGGATGCCTCGAAAAGGCGGCCTGATGGGCACCAGCCCATTTCGGCCATGGCCTGGCGCGTCACGTTGAGCGTCAGGCGCGAGGAGGAAAAGAAGGCGGGATGCTCGGCCGGCGGCAGATGCTGAACGAAATAGATGTTGGACGACCAGGGAAAGTCTTGCGGATATTGCGCGCCGCCGATCAGGAAACGTTTGTGAGGGCGAAGGGCGGCGGGCTCGATGAAGAGGCGCTGCAAGGTCGCCTGGCGGTCCGCCGCATAGGTGCCGAGATAGGACAGGTCCGACGCATAATGCGCGGCTCCTGGCACAGGCCGGTGAATATCCGGATCCACATGCCCGTAGAGTGGCGCAACCCGCCGC
>DASQTM010000097.1:0-9616 GCA_035641875.1 Microvirga sp.
CGGGTGAGGTGGCCGCTGGCGCTGTCGGCCGGAAACAGCCAGGGGCCCACCGCCTTGCCCTGCTCTTCGAGAACGGCCAAGTAGGCGCGGGCGGTATCCCGCGCGGCGTCCGTGAGGGGCACGAGGCGCTCCTTCGCGCCCTTGCCCCGCACCACGAGGAAGCGGTCGCGGGTCCTTGCGGCGCTGCGGGGCAGCGCCACCAGCTCCGACACGCGCAGGCCCGTGGCGTAGAGAAGCTCCAGAAGGCAGGCCATGCGGGCCGACTTCAGGCGATCGGCCGGGGACGCCTTGTCGCTGCCTTCCTGGCCGCCCCCCCCGTGAGCCGCCTGGAGCAGGCGGTCCACCTCGTCGATGGAGAGAACCTTGGGCAGAGCCCTGCCCCTTTTGGGGGCCGAGACCGCGGCCGTGGGATCGGCCGGGGCATAGCCCTCCACGTAGAGGAACTTGTGGAACTGGCGCACGGCGGAGAGCCGGCGGGCGGCGGAGCTCGCCTTGAGGCCGCGCTCCTCGAGGCTCGCCATGAAGCCGCGGATCGTGGCGGCGGCGGCCGCGTCGGGCCGGCTTCCCGCCTCGTCGAGATAGGCCAGGTAATCGTCGAGATCGCGCCGGTAGGCCTCAAGGGTGTTCCGGGAAGCGCCGCGCTCGGCGGCCAGCATGTCGAGGAACAGGCCGGCGTGGCGCGCCCCGCTCATGAGGACGAGGGAATCCGGTTGCTGGGGATGGGAACGGTGATCTCCCGCGGCTCCGGCTCGACCAGATAGGCCAGCGCGATCATGGCGCCGAAGCCCAGGCCGGCCAGAACAGCGACGACGAAGAGAAACCGGAATAAGGTGGGCACGGGAGCCTCGTGTGGAATTGACCACGCTACAACCATGCAAAGGCCGCGAAGGCAAGTCCCTTCCGGGGCCGAACTTTCCAGCGGAACAGGAATAACGCCCTTGTGACAGACCCCTGCCCTCATGCTAGGACAGAGGCATGAACCGTATCAGCCGCTTCAATTCGCTCGATGAAGTCGGCGGGCAAGAACAGGCAAGCCGGCGCGGCCATCCCCTCAGCCGCCAGCTCGGCGCGCGATCCCTTGTGCTCGTTGGTCTCATGGGCGCCGGAAAAAGCACTGTGGGCCGCAGGCTCGCGCAGACCCTGCAATTGCCCTTCCGCGACGCCGATCACGAGATCGAGGCCGCCGCCGGCATGTCCGTCCCGGATATCTTCTCCATCCACGGGGAGGAATATTTCCGGGATGGGGAAAAGCGCGTGATCGGCCGCCTCCTGCAGGAAGGCCCGATGGTGCTGGCCACCGGCGGCGGGGCCTTCATGAACGAGGAAACCCGCCAGCGCATCGCCGAACTCGGCATCTCGGTCTGGCTCAGGGCCGATCTCGACGTGCTCATGCGCCGGGTCCGCAAGCGGACCACCCGCCCCCTGCTCCAGAATTCCGACCCCGAGGGAACCATGCGCCGCCTCATGGAAACCCGCCATCCGGTCTATGCCACCGCGGATCTCACCATCGACTCGCACGAGACCCCCCACGACCGGGTCGTGGCCGATATCATCAAGGCCTTGAGCGCTTGGCTCGAGGGGGGCAAGCAGGGGAGCGCCAACCCGTGAGCAGCGCAACGGCCCTTACGGGCGCCTCCACCATCACGGTTCCGGTGCCGCTGGGGGACAGGGCCTACGACATCCTGGTCGGGCGCGGCATCCTCGGGGATGCGGGCGTCCGCATCGCGGCGCTGGGAGCCCGCGCGGCCGCCATCGTGACCGACGCCCATGTGGGCCCGCTCTACGCGGGGACCCTCGCGGCAGCCCTCGAGGAGGCGGGTCTCCGCACCTCCGTCACAACCCTGCCGCCGGGGGAGGCCACCAAGTCCTTCGCCTTCCTGGAGGAGGCGTGCGACGCGGTGCTGGAGGCGAGGGTCGAGCGCGGGGACCTGGTGGTCGCCCTCGGGGGCGGCGTGATCGGAGACCTGGCGGGCTTTGCGGCCGCCGCCGTGCGCCGGGGCGTGCGCTTCGTCCAGGTGCCGACGACCCTGCTCTCCCAGGTGGATTCCTCGGTGGGCGGCAAGACCGGGATCAATTCGCGCCACGGCAAGAACCTCGTGGGCGCCTTCCATCAGCCGAGCCTGGTCATCGCCGACACCGGCCTTCTCGACACGCTTCCGATCCGCGAGCTGCGCGCAGGCTATGCCGAAGTGGCGAAATACGGCCTCATCGACGACGCGGGCTTCTTCGCCTGGTGCGAGGCCCATTGGAGGGGCATCTTCTCCGGCGGCCCCGAGCGGGACGAGGCGGTGGCGCAGAGCTGCCGCGCCAAGGCCGCCGTGGTGGCGCGCGACGAGCGGGAGGAGGGCGACCGGGCGCTGCTCAATCTCGGCCATACCTTCGGCCACGCTCTGGAGCGCATCACGGCTTACGACTCCACGCGCCTCGTCCATGGGGAGGGCGTGGCCATCGGCCTCAATCTCGCGTTCCGGTTCTCGGCCTTCCTGGGGCTCTGCCCCGAGGCCGATGCGGCACGGGTCGAGGCGCATTTCGCCTCGGCGGGACTGCCCACCCGGCTCGCCCAGGTTCCGGGCGGGTTCGGCACGGCGGAGGATCTCGTTGAGGCGATGGCGCAGGACAAAAAGGTGAAGGGCGGCGCCCTGACCTTCATCCTGGCCCGCGGCATCGGCAGGAGCTTCATCGCGCCCGGCATCGAGGCTGGCAAGGTCCGGAACTTTCTGGCAGGCGAAATCGCATCACGGTCATGATGGAAGAATCCTCCGGCGATCTCTGGTTGGCAGCCCTGGTCGTCGTTGTCTGTCTCCTCTGCTCGGCGTTCTTCTCGGCCGGCGAGACCGCCTTCACGGGCGCGTCCCGGGCCCGCATGCTCATGCTGGAAAGGGGCGGCGACCGGCGCGCCAAGCTGGTGAACCGCCTGCTCGAAATACGCGAGCGCTTCATCGGCACCGTGCTGATCGGCAACAACATCGTCAATATCGGCGTCTCGGCCTTCGCCACCAGCGTGCTCGTAGCGATCTTCGGCGACGGCGGCGCGCTCTACGCCACCATCATCATGTCGGTTCTGGTGATCGTGTTCGCCGAGGTGCTGCCCAAGACGCTCGCCATCACCTCGCCGGACACCGTGTCGCTGTTCCTGTCGCGTCCCATGTCCTGGGTGGTGGCGCTGCTCGGGCCGCTTGCCATCGCCATCGAGCGGCTGGTGCGGCTCATGCTGCGGCCCTTCGGCATCAGGATCGGCGAGAACACGCCGATCCTCTCGGCCAGCGAAGAGATCCGCGGCCAGGTCAACCTGCTGCACAAGGAAGGCGGCGTCGCGAAGGTGGAGCGCGACATGCTCGGCGGCCTTCTCGATCTCGAGGACCTGTCCGTGTCCGAGGTCATGGTCCACCGCACCAAGATGCGCACCATCAACGCGGACCTGTCGTCGGAGGAGATCGTGCGCGAGGTCCTGTCCTCGCCCTATACCCGCATGCCGCTCTGGCGCGACAGCCAGGAGAACATCGTCGGCGTCCTGCACGCCAAGGACCTGCTGCGGGCGCTGGACGCGGTGGGCGGGGATGCGGGCAAGCTCAAGGTGGAGGCGATTGCGCTGGAGAGCTGGTTCGTGCCGGACACCACGTCCCTGCGCGACCAGCTGAAAGCCTTCCTGGCCAAGAAGACCCACTTCGCCCTGGTGGTGGACGAGTACGGCGAGGTGATGGGCCTCGTGACCCTCGAGGACATCCTCGAGGAGATCGTGGGCGACATCAAGGACGAGCATGACCTGTCGGTCCAGGGCGTGCGGCCCCAGCCCAACGGCTCGGTGAACGTGGACGGATCGGTGCCGATCCGCGACCTCAACCGCGCCATGGACTGGAACCTGCCGGACGAGGAGGCCACGACGATTGCAGGCCTCGTGATCCACGAGGCGCGGACGATTCCCGATACGGGCCAGATCTTCACCTTCCACGGCTTCCGCTTCCAGGTGCTGCGCAAGTCGCGCAACCGGATCATGGCCGTGAAGATCATGCCGCTCCCGCCGACGAAAGCCGCAGGCTGAAACGCCCACCGCAACGGCGGCTGAGGATCGTTTGACGGCGTGGTGCGTGTCGCTGGATTCCCTTCTGGGGAACTGCGTCCCGACCCTCCACTACGCTCCGGCCGGACCGGCCCGAAGGACCGGCAGAATGACATGGAGGGTGTCAGGTCTGGTGTCATCCCCGGCGAGCCGAAGGTGAGGGAAGGGGATCCATTTTCACAGGCGCGCCCTGCTCTCCTGCCCACTCATCTCAGGCTTGCCTGAGATGAGCTTTATGATGCGCAAGTCGGCGCTGTCCGAGCTCTCCTCCCCCTTGTGGGGAGGAGGTGGAGGTGGGGGTGTGAGCGAGTGCCTATCAGAGACCAGCGCCAACACCCCCACCCTGGCCCTCCCCACAAGGGGGAGGGAAACCAGAGGTGCCGCCTGATGGGCTGTGTATCGGAAGCAAGGGGATTCCCCTTCGCCGAAAAGTGCTCTAGCCGCCCCTACAGAATGCGATCAGCTCGGCCGCAACCGCATCGGGCTCCTCCAGGTGAACCCAGTGGGTCGCCCCTTCGAACCGGCGCATCCGCCCATTGGCGCAGAGCGTCAGGCTGGCCTCGGCCAGCCCGCTTTCCAGAAACCCGTCCCGCATGCCCCAGATCACGAGGACCGGCATGGCGAGCTTCTCGCCGGAGGAACGCCCCGCCTTGAGAGGGAGCGCGCGATACCAGTTGAGCATGCTGGTCAGCGCCCCCGGCTGTGACCAGGCCCTCTCGTAATGCTCCAGGTCGGCATCGGAGAAGGCGCCGCGCCGGCTCGACCGCAGCAGCGAGTCCTTCAGGGCGCGATGACCCCTGGCCGAGAGCATGGCTTCCGGCAGGCGGGGGATCTGGAAGAACCCGATGTACAGGCTCCTGAGCATCTGCCGGGGATGGGACCGGAGATAGGGTCCGGCGATGTCGGGATGGGGCGCGTTGACGGCCACGAGCCTGGCGATGCGATCCGGATAACGGGAGGCCGTCCGCCAGGCGACGAGCCCGCCCCAATCATGGCCCACGAGGCAGCAGGTCTCGCGCCTGAGCGCATCCATCAGGCCGATCACGTCGGCCGCGAGAACATCGAGATCGTAGGCCCGCTTTCCCTCGGGCTTGTCGCTGAGATTGTAGCCGCGCTGATCCGGCGCGACGACCCGAAAGCCTGCGTCGGCAAGCGGTGCGATCTGATGGCGCCAGCCCCACCAGAACTCGGGAAAGCCGTGCAGCAGGATCACGAGCGGCCCGTCCTCGGGCCCCGCCTCGATGCAATGGAGCGTGACGCCGTTGACGCGATGGCGCGTGCCCGACGCTTCGATGCCGATGACCTGCGTCATGGGAGCGCCCTCATGGTCAGGTCTCCGCGATGCTCTCAAGGGGATTTTTCACGGCCCGCTTCGGCTTGTCCTCGCCTGCCATGAACTGCGCCCGTGCGAGGTCCGCGAAGCGGCCGCCCCTTGCCACCAGGGCGTCGAAGGTTCCGGTCTCGATCACCCGGCCGTGGTCGAACACCAGGATGCGGTCCGCATTGCGGATGGTGGCGAGCCGATGGGCGATGACGAAGGTGGTGCGGCCGCGCATGACCTCGTCCAGGGCTTTCTGGAGCTTCTGCTCCGTGGCGGCGTCCAGCGCGCTGGTGGCCTCGTCCAGGATGAGGATGGGCGGGTTCTTCAAAAGCGCGCGGGCGATGGAGAGACGCTGGCGTTCGCCGCCGGAGAGCGAGCGTCCGCGCTCGCCGATGATGGTGTCGAGGCCGTTGGTCTGCCGGGTGATGAATTCGATCGCCTGCGCCCGCTCCAGGGCCTCGATCATCTCCGCATCCGTGGCCTCGGGCCGCCCGACCTGGAGGTTCTCGCGGATGGAGCGGGCAAACAGCATCGGCTCCTGGAACACGACGCCGATGTTGCGGCGGAGCGACGCCAGCGTCACGTCGCGGATGTCGAATCCGTCGATGCGGATCAGGCCCGATTGCGGATCGAAGGCGCGGTGCAGGAGTCCCAAGGTTGTGGACTTGCCGGAGCCGGTCGCGCCCACCAGGGCCACGTTCTCCCCTGCTCCCACGGCGAAGGATACGTCCTGCACGGCGGAGCGCTTGCCGTCATAGGAAAAGCTCACATTCTCGAAGGAGACGTCGCCCCTGAAGCGCTCCACGGATCTGGCGCTGGCCCGGTCATGGACCACCGGCGTGGTGTCGAGGATCTCGAAGAACTCGCGCAGCTTCGGGGCCTGCATGAAGAGCTGGTTGATGAAGCTCACCGCCTGCTCCAGCCGGCCAATGAGCATGGTGGCCATGCTCATGAAGGTGACGATCTCGCCAATGCTGGCAAGCCCGTTGAGATGGAGCCACGTGCCCATGAGAAAGATGGCCGTCACGGTGATCGTCGCCGAGGCGCGGGAGGCCACCGACGCCAGCGCCCACCAGGCGAGCACCGGATTCTGGGCCTGGAGCAGCTGGTGGATGATCGTGCGTAAGGAACGCGTCTCGGCCTCGATTCGGGTGAAGGACTGGATCACCGGCACGTTGCCCAGAGCGTCGGAGGCGTGCTCCGCGAGGCTGGAATGATATCGCTCCACGGTGCCCTGCAGGGTTTCGGTCTTGCGCAGGACCACGGCCGTGAGGATCGTGAAGACCGCCACGAGGGCGACGAGCAGAAGGCCCAGGCGCCAGTTCAGGAATACGGTGAGGGGCAGGAGAACCACCAGGGCGATGATGGCCGACATGTGCTCGCGGAAGAAGCCGAGCCAGAGCCAGGACATGGCGCCCGACCCTTCCAGCATCACCTTCAGGACCCGGCCCGAATGGGTGGAGGTGTGGAAGGCGAGCGGCAGTTCGAGCACATGCTCGAAGTAGTTCGCCACCACCGCAAGGCGGCGGCGATGAGCCAGCCGGTCCGCATGAAGCGCCACGAGGGCGCCCGCGCCGATGGAGAAGAGCCCGAAGGCGACCCAGGCGACGATCAGGGGCGTCAGGGACCTGAAGGTGACGGGCGGCGTGCCCGGGATCTGCGCCCGGGTCAGCACGTCGATGATGCGCCCGAACAGGATCGGCTCGGCGAAGGCCGAAATGGCGAGCGCGATATTGGCCAATGCGAGGATCGCGCCGACCCGCAGGTCAGAGCCGAGCTGGCCGAGGACGCGGATATAAAGCCTGATCAGCCGCATGTGGATCGACCCGGGAATGAGCGAGCGCCATCACGGAAACCCCTTGCCCGGTGGAGAGTTGCGCCTTTCAGGCCGTTTGCAGGGCTGAAGCGTGCTGCCTGCATCCGGTCAACCTTCTCTGGCGCGCGCCGGTTTCAAGCTCCGGCGGAAGTGGCCGATCCATCTCGCGCCCGGTTTCGGTCTCGAATGCTGGGCCCGCCGCGACCGGGAGGGCGCCAGAAGAATGGCTCCCTCCTTGGTCTTGCGGATGTGAAGGGTGCGGGAATGGAACTCCTCGAGGCCGGGCCGGTGCCCGATCGACAGCACGCTCGCCCCTTTGAGCTCCTTCTCGAAGAGACCCAGCATGGAGGTCTGGTTCTCTTCATCGAGGGCGGAGGTCGCTTCGTCCATGAACACCCATTTCGGCCGGTGCAGCAGCACGCGGGCGAACGCCACCCGCTGCTGCTGGCCGAGGGACAGGCTTCGGTCCCAGCGCTCGCGCCGGTCGAGCATCTCGACGAACTCGCCCAATCCGCAGCGCTCGAGCGCCGCCCGCACTTGGGCGTCGTCGAAGGTCTCGGGCGAGGCCGGATAGCTGATGGCGGCCCGCAGGGTTCCCAGGGGCAGATAGGGCCGCTGCGGCAGGAACATCATCTCCTCGGCCTTGGGAATCCGAACCCGGCCGGAGCCCCAGGGCCAGAGGCCCGAGATGGCGCGGAAGAGCGTGCTCTTGCCGGCCCCCGATTCGCCCATGATCAGCACCCGCTCGCCAGGCTGGATTTCGGCGGTGGCGTCCTCGATGAGGATGCTGCCGTCGCTGAGCGCGATCGAAACCCCTTCGAAGCTGAGCCAGCCCTTGGGATGAGGGCTGATCTCGATGTTGCTGGTCTCGGCGGCGACCTCGTCGAGGTCGAGGGCCGCCTGACGGAAGGTGGCGACCCTCAGGACCGCGGAACGCCAGTCGGCGATCTTGGGGAAGTTGTCGACGAAATACCGCAGGGCCGACTGCACCTGGTTGAAGGCCCCGACCACCATCATCATCTCGCCGAAGGAGAGACGCCCGCTGAAATAATCCGGCGCGGCGGCGAGGATCGGCACCACGATGGCAAGCCAGCCATAGCCCGAGGTGATCCAGGTGAGGCGGGCGAGGCCGCTGGACAGGCGTCGCGACGCCTTGAGAACAGCCTCGACGAATTCGTCGAGGCTGCGGCGCTCGTCCGGCTCGCCGTTATAGAGGGCGACGCTCTCGGCGCTTTCGTTCACGCGCACCAGGGCGAAGCGCAGATCGGCCTCGCGGGCATAGCGCACGGTGTTGAGGCGGATCAGCGGACGGCCCACGAGCCAGGTGAGGCCGGAGCCGATCCCGGCGTAGCCGACGGCGACCCAGACCATGTAGCCCGGAACCGTGATGGGGGCGCCGCCCAAGGTGAAACTCACCGGACCCGACAGCGCCCACAGGACGCCGATGAAGCTCACCAGCAGGAGGAAAGCCTGCAGCATGCCAACGCCGAGTTCCGTGGAGAGCTCGGAGAAAAGTCGGCAATCCTCCTGCATCCGCTGGTCCGGCTGAGCGCTGTTCTCGCCCATGAATCCGAGCTGGTAGGCGCGGTTCGGCTTGAGCCAGAGGTCGAGGAGCACCTGCGTCAGGCGTTGCCGCAGACGGATCTTGAGACGCTCCTGCAGCCAGGTCTGCGCCACCACGAGAGCCAGGAGCACCGCCACGATGGCCAGGAACACGAGAAGCTGATCGAAGAAGGCTGCGGCGTGGCGCTTCTCCACCGCGTCGAAGAAGGCGCCGTTCCACTGGTTGAGCCGCACCTGGCCGAACATGTTGCCGATGAGAATGACCAGGATGGCCGCGGCCAGCCGCAGCATGGGCCAGCCTTTCCGCTTGCGCAGCATGTCGCCGAAGAGCAGGAACAGTTCGCGCCCGATGCTCGGAGCCTTCTCGGGAGCCTGTTGAGGCGGCTGGTGATGGGAGGCAGCGGCGTCCGCCTCCTTCGCGAGGGTGTTGTTCTGGCCCGGACCAACTTCCTGCTCGCTGCCCGTCGCTGGAGGCGGGGGTATTTGCCTGCCCAGTTTAGGATCGAAGTCCGCCATGGCCCTAGGACGCACACTCTCTAGCTTGAGAACTCTCTAAGCTAAAGCTTGTTATCTTATGTTAAGTTCCTGACTCTTTCAGATCGAGGCAACCAAAAAGAATTAATGCTTGTCCGCCGCGACGGCGAGGGCCCAATACACCTTGTACTTGGACCCCGGCGCATAGGCCGTGGCGATGCCGATGCGGGTCGCGCGGGGGTCGAGCATCACCCGGTTGTGCTGGGGGCTCTCGCGCCAGCCGGAGAAAGCCTCGGCCAGGGTATGATAGCCGGCCGACAGGTTGGCGGCGGGCGCCCTGAAGCCTGAAGCGGCGAGGCGGGTCTTGAAGGCGTCGGCGGAGCTC
>DASQTM010000098.1:0-6983 GCA_035641875.1 Microvirga sp.
CACCGGCATTGTGATGGTCGTCGCGGCCTTCAAGCTGAACCCGGCCTTCGGCCGCGGCTGGCTCATCTTCAGCGGGATCGTGTCGGTTCTGTTCGGCGTGGCGCTCCTGATCGCCCCGCTCGTCGGCGCGGTGGTGCTGACCTGGTGGCTCGGAGCCTATGCGCTCGCCTTCGGCGTCTCGCTCCTCGTCCTCGCCTTCAAGCTGCGGGGGCGCAGGAACGATGCAGGCGGCGCGGCCGCGCCAAGGGGGGTCTAGAAACAAAAGGGGCGCCGGAGGCGCCCCGCTCTTCATCCCGTTACCGCGCCTCGCTGAGCAGCGGCGACCAGGTCGGGTCCGACGCGAAGGACGGCGTCGGAACGGGCTGCTCCACCCGGCCGGTGATGTCCACCATGTAGAGCTTGCCGCCCGCCTGCCCGCCAGGATCGCGGAAGAACAGGATGTACTGGCCGTTGGGCGCCCAGGTTGGGCTCTCGTTGTGGAAGCCCTCCGTGAGGATGCGCTCGCCCGAGCCGTCCGGCTTCATGATGCCGATGGAAAAGCCTCCCGCGCGCTGCTTCGTGAAGGCGATGTAGTCGCCCCGCGGCGACCAGGCGGGCTGCGAATAGGAGCCGTCGCCGAACGAGATGCGGCGCTGGTTCGAGCCGTCCGCATTCATGGCGTAGATCTGCTGCTTGCCGCCGCGGTCGCTCTCGAACACGATCTGGCTGCCGTCCGGCGAGAAGGACGGCGAGGTGTCGATGGCGGCCGTGGAGGTCAGGCGCGTGGTGGCGCGGGAGCCCAGATCCATCATGAAGATGTTGGCGTTGCCGCCCTGCTGCAGGCTCATGACGATCCGCTGCCCGTCCGGGGCAAAGCGCGGGGAGGACGCCATGTCGGGGAAGTTGCCGAGCACCTGGCGCGAGCCCGTTTCCAGATTAATCACCTGGACCCGCGGCTGCTGGCCCTCGATCTGAGCCGAATAGGTGATGTCCTGGGTGGCCGGCGAATAGCGCGGCGTCACCACGGAGCTGTCGCCCTGCGTCAGGTAGCGCACGTTGGCGCCGTCCTGGTCCATGATGGCGAGCCGCTTGCGGCGGCTCTCCTTGGGGCCGGATTCGTCCACGAACACGATGCGGGTGTCGAAGAAGCCGCCGAAGCCGGTGATCTTGGTGTAGACGGCGTCAGAAATGATGTGGCCGATGCGGCGCCAGAAATTGGCGTCGGTCACATATTGCTGGCCGGTGAGCTGTTGCCCCGAATCGATGTCCCACAAGCGGAACTCCGCGCGCAGACGCCCCGAGGGGTCGCGCGAGACGCGGCCCGTCACGAGGGCCTGCGCGCCGGCCATCTTCCAGGCGTCGAAGCGCGGCGCGGCGTCGAAGGCCGGACGCTCGGGAAAGCGCGCCTTGTCCAGGGTCGCGAAATAGCCGGAGCGCTGCAGGTTGCCCGCGATGATGCCCGACACCCGCTGGCCGAGATCGCCCTCGCCGGAGAAATCCGCCACCGCGATGGGCATGGGCTGGAACTGGCCGCCCGGTCCCACCCGGAAGCTGAGCTGCGCTTGGGCGGCGGGCGCAAGGGCCGCTATCGGAACCACAACGGCGAGTGCGACGAGAAGACGGGAGAAAAAGCGAGTGATCATGAGGTCATGTCTCAAGCGTTATGGTTTTTGAAAATCAGGAGAGATCGAACTGGACGTTCAAAACCTTCCAATCCGAATAGAAGGGAGTGAACTGGGCGGGAACGCGGTAAGGAGCGCAGCGCCGAACGGCGCGCAGCGCCGCGTCGGCCACCGCCCGCTCGGCGCTGGTTGCGCCGGCTCGTATCACGCTCGGCTCGGCCGCCAGCGTGCCATCCTGATTGAGGCGAATGTCGAGGACAGGCGCAGTGGTATCGCCTCCTGAAGCACTGATCGGAGCCGTGTAGCAGCGCTGAATCTGACTCTGCAGGAGCCCGACCAGCCCGTCGCGCATGCTCGGGTTGAGCTTCGCCGCCGTGCCCGTTGCGGTGCCGAGCGAGGCGGTCTTCTGCACCTCCGCTCCGGTCGCGCCGGTGGATTGGCTCTTTTCCTTGCTGTCGAGGAACTGTTTCAGGTCGCCCATGTCGAGCTTCTTGGCGAGCTGCGCTTCCTTGCGCGCCTTCGCTTCCGCTTCTTCCTTGGCCTTGGCGTCGGCGATCTTCTTGGCCTCGGCCTTGGCTTTCGCCTCGGCTTCCGCCTCCGCCTTGGCTTTGGCCTCCGCCACCGCCTTCGCCCTTGCCCGGGCCTCCGCTTCCGCCTTGGCTTCAGCTTCCGCCTTGGCTTTCGCCTCGGCCTCGTGCTTCGCCTGTTCGGCGGCCTTGGCGCGCTCGATGGCTTCCGCTTCGGCCTTCTCGATCTGCTTTCGTTCGGCTTCCGCCTTCGCCTCGGCTTCGGCCTGAGAGGGCTTGGGCGGCGGGGGTGGCGGCGGAGGCTGGGCCGCCACGGGCTCCTCCTTGTCGGCCACCTTCATCTCTTCCGGGCGCTTCGGGGGCGCGGGCGCGTCGCGCTTGTCCTCGCCCGGGTCGCGCTGCTCGGTCTTGTCCGCGACCCGGTCGGCGCGGGGCTTGGGATTCGGCTGCACCGCCTTGGCGGTGGTCTCGCCCTTGGTGATCTGGGAGAACTGGTTGTCGGTGATGACCTCGACCGGAATGCCTTCCTGCGCCTCGGGAAATTCGCTGGCGATGGACAACCCGAACATGGCGGCGGCGATGAGCGCCACATGGGTGACGCCCGAGACCCAGAAGCCCGGTTCGGAGGGGTTGAAATTCAGCTTCAACGCCACGTGGTTTGCCCCTTGCCCTTCATCCCGATCAGCGCTGATCGGCCTCCGTCACGAGCGCGACGCGCTTGTAGCCGGCGGTTGTCACGATCGCCATCACCTGGGCGACGCGGCCGTAATCCACCTTCTTGTCGCCGCGCACGAAGATGCGCTCGTCGAAACCTTGCTTCGCCACCTCGTGGAGCTTGCCGACGATGGCCTCGTCCGTCAGCTCCGTCTCGCCCAGGAAGATCTGGCCCGTCGCCTTGATGGACAGGGTCACGGGCTTGGCGTCCGAATTGAGGGGCGCCGCCTTGGTCTGCGGCAGGTCGAGGGGCACGCCGGCGGTCATCATCGGGGCGGCCACCATGAAGACGATGAGCAGCACCAGGATGACGTCGATGAACGGCGTCATGTTGATCTCGTTGATCGCGCCGCCGCGCCGGGTGCGCCTGCGCCGTCGTCGGCCCGCTCCTGCCGCTCCTGCCGTCATGGCCATGGGATCAATCTTCCTTTCAGGCCGCGTGCGCGAGGCGCTCGTCGACCTGGCGCGACAGGATGGCGGAGAACTCGTCGGCGAAGCCCTCGAGACGCGACTGCAGCTTGCTCACCTCGGACTGGAGCTTGTTGTAGGCGAGCACCGCCGGAATGGCCGCGAACAGGCCGATGGCCGTGGCGAACAGGGCCTCGGCGATGCCCGGCGCGACCACCGCGAGGCTCGTGCTCTTGGAGGCGGCGATGGACGTAAACGAGTTCATGATGCCTACCACGGTGCCGAAGAGGCCGATATACGGCCCGGCCGAGCCGATGGAGGCCAGGATCATCAGGCGGGAATCGAGCCGCTCCACCTCGCGCTGGATGGTCACGTCCAGCACCTTGTCGATGCGCTGGGGCAGGCTCTGGAACGAGCGGCCCGAGCCCTCGAAGGAGCGCTTCCACTCGCGCATGGCGGCCACGAACACGGCGGCCAGTCCCGTGGCCGGTCGGCTCTGGAGCGAGCGGAACAGCTCCTCCAGGGACTGGCCGGACCAGAACACATCCTCGAAACGGTCCATGGCGCGCTTGGTGCGGGAGTAGAGCAGGGTCTTGTCGATGATGATCGCCCAGCACCACACGGAGGCGGCCAAGAGCCCGATCATCACGAGCTTGACGATCAGGTGGGCCTGCCAGAACAGCCCGAACAGGGACATGTCGTGCGCCACAGGGGCAGCCTGGGCCAGATCAGCCGGATTCATGATATCGCGCCCTCGCTCCTCGAGCCGCCCTGGAAAGCCCCAAGGCCCCTTGCCGCATGATCTAGGAAAATCTTGTTATCGTATCACTGCTCGTTCGCCCCCGAATCTGTCGAAAATAAGGGCGGACCCGCGATACGGGCCGAGATCGTCCCACATCCAGGCCTGTTAGGCACCGGGTAGGGTTAAGGCTTGGTTTAAGCGGGATCTGAAGGGGGCACATTCTCTCCTGGATCGACCAGGCCGCGACGATCTGCCCTCGCGACAGGCCTATGATGTGCTCGCCCCCGCAGCCTCCCCTCAAGGAGGGAGCGTCCCGAAGAGCTTGCTCCGAACTTGAGGGCGGTGGGATGAGCCAGCCTCTCAGGACGGGTCCGGATCCGGGTTCGCAACCGCAAGCGCCGCCCGCAGCTCGTCCGGAATCCGCACCGCCCTGCCGTCGCGCACGGCCGCCACCATCACGTCGGCGGCCACGAGAACCTCATCGCCCCGGCGCACCTCCTGGGCGAGGGCCATCGACGCGCCGCGCATGTCCTTCGGCCGGGTCACGACCGTGAGCACGTCGTCCATGACGGCGCCGCCCCGGAAATCGATATTCATCTTCCGCACCACGAAGGCGAGTCCGCCCATCTGCGCATGCAGGCTGGATTGCGCCACCTCGACGGCCCGCAGCAGCTCCGTGCGCCCCCGCTCCAGGAAGCGGAGATAGCTCGCGTGGTAGACCCGGGCCGAAAAATCCGTGTCCTCGTAATAGACGCGCACGGGCAGAACATGCGCGCCGTCCTGCATGACCCCGGAGAGGTGGGGCCAGCGGTGCGGCGCGTCACTCATCCCCGTCCCCGTTGAACAGCCCGAACTGCGCCGCCGTCTCGCGGCTGGGCTCAGGGATGCCGAGGTGCCTGAACGCGTGGGGGGTCAGCACGCGCCCGCGCGGGGTGCGCTGCACGAAGCCCTTCTGGATCAGGTAGGGCTCGATGATGTCCTCGATGGCGTCGCGGGGCTCGGACAGCGCCGCCGCGATGGTCTCGATGCCGACCGGGCCGCCGCAGAAGGAGGAGGCGATCATGGTCAGGTACTTGCGGTCCATGAGATCGAGGCCGATGGGGTCCACGTCGAGGAGGCGAAGCGAGTTGTCGGCTAGGTCGCGGGTGACGGTCTGCGCTCCTTCCACGATGGCGAAATCACGCACGCGGCGCAGCAGGCGGCCCGCGATGCGGGGCGTGCCGCGGGAGCGGCGAGCGATCTCGTTCGCGCCCTCGTCGCTCATGCTGAGACCCATCACCCGGGCGCCGCGCCGGACGATGAGCTCCAGCTCGTCCACGGTGTAGAATTCGAGCCGGATCGGGATGCCGAAGCGGTCGCGCAAGGGGGTGGTCAGGAGGCCCGCGCGGGTGGTCGCCCCCACCAGGGTGAATTTCGGCAGCTCGATCTTCACCGAGCGGGCGGCCGGGCCCTCGCCGATGATCAGGTCGAGCTGATAATCCTCCATGGCCGGATAGAGGATTTCCTCCACGGCCGGGTTGAGGCGGTGGATCTCGTCGATGAAGAGCACGTCGCGCTCTTCCAGGTTGGTGAGCTGCGCCGCGAGATCCCCGGCTTTGGCGATCACCGGACCGGAGGTGGAGCGGAAGTTGACCCCGAGCTCCCGGGCCACGATCTGCGCCAGGGTGGTCTTGCCCAGGCCCGGCGGGCCGACGAAGAGCACGTGGTCCAGGGCGTCGCCCCGGGTCTTGGCGGCGTTGATGAACACCTGCAGGTTCGCCCGCGCCGCCTTCTGGCCGGTGAAGTCGGCGAGCGACATCGGCCGGAGCGACATCTCGGCATCGTCCTCGCGCTTTTCGGGGCTGAGCAGGCGGCGGGAATCGGTCAAAGAGGCTTACCTTCCAGAAGGCTCGATATAGGCGCAGCTATTCTAGCACGCCACCTTCGATAAGATCAAAACAGGAACATCGAGCGGTCGCGCGTCACCGCATTCCAAATGCCTTACCGCGCCAATTCCCTCAAGCCCAGCCGGATCAGGGTCTTCGCCTCGGCCTCATCCCCGGCCTGCTTCATGGCGGCGGCGACCGCAGCAGACGCCTGGACCTGGGGATAGCCGAGATTGACCAGGGCCGAGATGGCGTCGGTCACCGGGGCGGGCGCGCTCCGGTCCTCCACCGCGCCGGTAAGGCGGATGAGGGCCGGGTCCACGGCCGAGAAGGCCGGGGCCTTGTCCTTGAGTTCGGACACGATGCGCCCGGCCAGTTTGGGGCCGACGCCGGGTCCCCGGGTCACGGAGGCCTTGTCGCCGGTGGCGATGGCGGTGGCCAGAGCGCCGGGATCGAGCACGGACAGGATGCCGAGCGCCACCTTGGAGCCCACCCCCTGCACCGATTGCAGCAGCCGGAACCACTCGCGCTCCGCGTCCGAGCGGAAGCCGAACAGGCGGATCATGTCCTCGCGCACATGGGTCTCGATGGACAGCACCGCCGCCTCGCCGGTGGGCGGCAGGTTCTGGAGGGTGCGGGAGGAGCAATGGACCACGTAGCCGACCCCGTGCACGTCGAGGATCACGAAATCCTCGCCGTAGGAATCCACCACGCCCTTGAGTTTGCCGATCACGTCAGTCTTTGCTCCCGAAAACCCTCCTCCCCCTTGTGGGAGGGAAACACGCGCTCAACCTTGCACCGGCCTTGGATCAGCTCGCGCCGTCCCGGACGATGATCGTTGTCCTGTAACACCCTAAAGGCTCGCCGCCAAAGCGCGGGCCTTGCGGTGGTGGGCGTGGGCGATGGCGATGGCCAGCGCGTCGGCGGCGTCGGCCTTCTTGAAGTCCGCCTTGGGCAGCAGGATCCTGACCATGGCCTGAACCTGATCCTTATCGGCGTGGCCCACGCCCACCACGGATTTCTTGACCTGGTTAGCGCCGTACTCCGCCACCGGAAGGCCATGGAGAGCCGGGACCAGCAGCGACATGGCGCGGGCCTGGCCGAGCTTGAGGGTCGCCTGGGCGTC
>DASQTM010000099.1:0-3763 GCA_035641875.1 Microvirga sp.
CAGCAGGATGCGGCGATCGGCATGTTCGGCGGCTCCAACTGGGCCCCCAACCTCGACACCCCGGAGAACAAGAAGTTCGTGGCCTCCTATGAGGCGGCCTACAACGCGGTGCCGGGCTCCTACTCCATGCACGCCTACGACGCGGCGCTCCTGATCGACAGCGCGCTCAAGGCCACCGGCGGCAAGATGGACAACAAGGACGCGGTGCGCGCCGCGATCAAGAAGGCCGACTTCAAGTCCCTGCGCGGCGACTTCAAGCTCGGGGCCAACGGCTTCCCGGTCCAGGACTTCTACCTGGTGAAGGCCGCCAAGCGCCCCGACGGCAAGTTCCAGACCGAGATCGTCCAGAAGGTGTTCGACGACTACGCGGACGCCTACGGCAAGGAATGCGCCGCGACGAACTGACCGGACCAGCAGCCCCTGCCCCGTCTCGATCATTCGAGACGGGGCAAACCTTTTTCCAGCGGACGCCGCGGCAGGTTGCCGGCAGGCGTCCGCCCGCAGCGAAGCGCCGATGACCGCGACCCTTCTGCTCATCCAGTCCCTCAACGGGCTTCAGTTCGGGCTGATCCTCTTCCTCATCGCCGCGGGATTGACCCTGGTGTTCGGGGTCATGGACTTCATCAACCTGGCTCATGGCGTCCAGTACATGATTGGGGCCTATCTGGTCGCGGCCTTCAGCGCCTGGACCGGCAGCTTCGGCTGGGCGCTTCTTCTCGCGCTCCCGACTACGCTCGCCTTCGGGCTTTTCCTCGAGGCGCTGATCTTCCGCCATCTCTACGACCGGGATCATCTCGATCAGGTGCTCGCCACCTTCGGGGTGATCCTGTTCCTGAACCAGGGCGTGAAGTTCGTCTGGGGCGCGGCCCCCTTGAGCGTGCCCGTGCCGGAGATCCTGTCGGGCTCGGTGGAGATCGCGACCGGCCTGCTCTATCCGGTCTACCGTCTCGCCATCATCGCGGCGGGCCTCGGCGTTGCGGCGCTGCTCTACGGGCTCGTCAACCACACCCGGATCGGAATGCTGGTGCGCGCCGGGGCCTCCAACGCCCCCATGGTGTCGGCGCTGGGCGTCAACATCCAGCGGCTGTTCATGATCGTGTTCGGGTTCGGCGCGATGCTCGCGGGCTTTGCCGGAGCCATGGTGGCGCCGATCCTGTCGGTGGAGCCCGGCATGGGCGACAACATCCTGATCCTCGCCTTCGTGGTGATCGTGATCGGCGGCATCGGGTCGATCCGCGGGGCGTTTCTGGCGGCGCTTCTCATCGGCCTCGTGGATACGGTCGGGCGCTCCTTCGCCCCCAACCTCCTGCGGCTCTTCCTCGATCCCGCGGCGGCGAGCCAGACCGGGCGGGCGGTTGCGCCGATGCTGATATACATCTTCATGGCCGCGGTGCTGTTCTTCCGCCCCTCTGGCCTGTTTCCGGTCAAACGCTAGGGCGACATCCATGACCGAGGTCGCCCAGCCGCAAGCCGCCCCCGCACCGTCCCCGTCCCTGCGGGTCGACCCCGTTCCGGTCATCCTGTTCGCCGCCTTCGCCCTCGCGCCGATCCCCGCGGCCTTCTCCGGGGCGGAGGGCTATGTGCTCTCCCTGCTGACCCGGGTGATGATCTTCGGCATCGCGGCCCTGTCCCTCGATCTGATCCTCGGCTACGGGGCGCTGGTGAGCTTCGGCCACGCGGCCTTTCTGGGCATCGGCGGCTATGCGGTCGGCATCCTGGCGAGCCACGGCGTCGAGGACGCGCTCGTGCAGATTCCCGTGGCCCTTGCGGCCTCCGCGGCCTTTGCCTTTGTGACCGGCGCGATCTCGCTGCGCACCAAGGGCGTCTACTTCATCATGATCACGCTCGCCTTCGGGCAGATGCTGTTCTTCCTCGCCACGTCCCTTGCGGCCTATGGCGGCGACGACGGCATGACCCTGCCCTCGCGCAGCCTCGTGGCTGGATCGAGCTTTCTGGAGAACGACCGCGCGTTCTATGGGGTGAGCCTCCTGGCCCTCGTGGCGGCCTACGGCCTGTCCCGCTCCATCGTGGCGTCGCGGTTCGGGCGGGTTCTGCGCGGCACCCGGGAGAACGCCGTGCGCATGGAGGCCATCGGCTTCCAGCCGTTCCGGTTCCAGCTCGCGGCCTATGTGATCAGCGGCATGATGGCGGGGCTCGCCGGCTGCCTGCTCGCCAACCAGGCCGAGTTCGTAAGCCCGTCCTACATGACCTGGCAGCGCTCGGGCGAACTGATCTTCATGGTGGTGCTCGGCGGATTGGGCTCCCTGCACGGCGCCGTCATCGGGGCGGCGGCGTTCCTGCTGCTGGAGGAATTCCTGCCGGAGCTTCTTCACGGCGCGAGCTTCTTTCTGAGCGACGAGATCCGCTCGCGTCTCGCCGAGAACTGGAAGATGGTGTTCGGGCCGCTCCTCATCCTGATCGTGCTGTTCGCGCGCGGCGGGATCATGGGGCTCCTGCGGCGGGGGCGCCATGGCTGAGTCGCTCCTCGACATCCGCGCCCTGCGCAAGACCTACGGCGCCCTCGTGGTCACCGACGACGTGAGCCTGTCCGTGCGGCCGGGCGAGCTGCACGCCATCATCGGCCCCAACGGGGCGGGCAAGACGACGCTCATCCACCAGATCTCGGGAATGCTGCCCTCCAACTCCGGGCAGATCCTGTTCGCGGGCGAGGACATCACGCATCTGTCCATGCATCAGCGCGTGCGGCGGGGTCTCGCCCGCTCGTTCCAGATCACCTCGATCCTGCCGGGCTTCTCGGCCCTCGAGAACGTGGCCCTGGCGGTGCAGGCGCGCTCCGGCTCGAGCTTCCGGCTCCTGGGCGACGCCTCGCGCGAAAGGGACCTGAACGAGCCCGCCATGGAATGCCTGAACCTCGTTGGCCTGGGCAGCCGGGCGCACGGGCCCGCGGGGCTGCTCTCCCACGGGGAGAAGCGCCAGCTCGAACTCGCCATAGCGCTCGCCACCGAGCCGAAGCTGCTGCTGCTCGACGAGCCTCTCGCCGGCACCGGGCACGAGGAGTCGCTTCGCGTGGTCGAGACCCTGCGGCGGCTCAAGAGCCGGCTCACCATCGTGCTCATCGAGCACGACATGGACGCGGTGTTCTCCCTGGCGGATCGCGTCAGCGTGCTCGTCTACGGCCGGGTGATCGCCACGGACGCGCCGGAGCGGATCAGGGCCAATGCGGAGGTGCGCGCCGCCTATCTGGGCGAGGAGGAGCTGGCCTGATGCTGCAAGTCCGCGGTCTTCAGGCTTCTTATGGGGCGGCGCAGGTGCTGTTCGACATCTCCCTCGACGTGGGCGCGGGCGAGGTGGTGACGCTGCTCGGCCGCAACGGCATGGGCAAGACCACCACCGTGCGCTCCATCATGGGCCTGCTGCGCCCCCGCGGCGGCGAGGTGCGCTTCGACGGGGCCGTGGTGACGGGGCTTGCGCCCTACCGGATCGCCAAGACCGGCATCGGCCTCGTGCCCGAGGGACGGCAGATCTTTCCCACCCTCACGGTGGAGGAAAACCTCGTCGCCACCGCGTCCGCCCGCTCCGGCTCGCGGCGCTGGACGCTGGATGCCGTCTACGACTTGTTTCCGCGGCTCAAGGAGCGGCGCGGGAATCTCGGAACGCAGCTCTCCGGCGGCGAGCAGCAGATGCTGGCCATCGGCCGTGCGTTGATGACGAACCCGAAACTGCTCATTCTGGACGAGGCGACGGAAGGACTGGCTCCGCTCATTCGCGCCGAAATCTGGAACTGCCTCAAGCGTCTTAAGGG
>DASQTM010000100.1:0-4954 GCA_035641875.1 Microvirga sp.
AAGCCCTTGTTGTCGCTTCGCAGCAGGAACAGGAAGTTGTCCGGGTCCGAGAAGTCGGCGATCCAGCCGTAGCGGGCGATGTCGAAGTCGCCGCCCTCGCGAAGATGCGCGAAGTGGGTCTTGCCGTCCGTATTGATGAAGGACGTCTCGACGCCGATCTGCTTCCACTGGTCGGCGATGGCGATCACCGTGTTGCGGTTGTTGTCCGTGGTGTTGTAGCGGACTTCCACCTTGAGCGGCTTGCCCGGGCCGAAGCCTGCTTCCTTCAAGAGTTCCTTGGCCTTCTCCTCGCGGTCGATCGGCGACGCGGATTTATAATCCATGAAGGCCGGCTCGCCGTAATTGCCAACGCCCGGAGGCATGAAGGAATAGGCGGGCAGCATGGTCTGGCCCCAGATCTGGTCGGCGACGAATTCGCGGTCCATGGCCATGGAGAGGGCTTGGCGCACGCGCACGTCGCTGAACGGAGCCTTGGAGGAGTTCACGATCATGAAGTAGGTGCCGAGCCAGGGCCCGACCTGGACCTGGTTTCCGAAGCGCTGCTTGAGCGACTTCATCTGGTCGGCCGGAACGTCGTCGGTGGTGTCGAGCTCGCCGGCCTCGTAGCGGCGCACCATGGCGGCGAAGTCCGGGGTCGGGAAGTAGTTGACCGTCTCGATCTGGACGTTCTTGGCGTCGCGGTAGTTCTCGTTCTTGACGAGCTTGATGTGGGAGTTGGGCACGAACTCGGCGAGCTTGTATGCGCCGTTGGTCACCATGTTGCCGGGCTTCACGAAGTCCTTGCCGAACTTCTCCACCGAGGCCCTGTGCACGGGCAGGCTGGTCTGGTGGGTGAGGAGATCGATGAAATAGGGGGTCGGCGCCTCGAGGGTGATCTCGACGGTCTTGGCGTCGACAGCCTTGACGCCGAGCTCCTCGGTCTTGGCCTGGCCCTTGTTGATCTTCTCGGCGTTCTTGATCGGGTACAGGATGTTGGCGTATTTCGCGCCGGTCGCCGGGTCCATGATGCGGCGATAGGAATAGACGAAGTCCTCCGCCGTGACGGGGTCGCCGTTGGACCATTTCAGGCCGTCGCGGAGGGTGAAGCGATAGGTCTTGCCGTCGTCGCTGACCTCCCACTTCTCCGCCTGGCCGGGAACCGCCTTGGCCTTCATGTCATAGGCCACGAGGCCTTCGAGCATGTCCTGGAGGACGTGGAATTCCTGAACCGTGGAGGTCTTGTGGGTGTCGAGGGTCTCGGGCTCGCCGGAATTGGCGCGGTTGTAGACCACCTGAGCCGAAGCGGCGCTCATGGCGCCCATGAGGGCGGCTGTGGCGACGGCCGCCAGAGCCGTGCGTTTGATCCATGATGACATCGGACGCGTTCCCTTTCTGGTGTTGTTTTTCCTAGAGTGCAGAATGTCTCGGTCAGAGCCGATACGGCAGTAACCTTGTCATATTTGTTGATCAATCAACTGTTCATGTCCAGTACTATCCTGGGCGGCGGCCTTAAAGCCATATCTTGCAAGCCCTTGTCGAGGGAGAAGATGTCTCAGGCCCCGGCGTCGAAGACGAGGCCGGCCGCCCCGATCCCGCCCGCCGCTGCGATCTCGTCATTGTCCGAGGTGTCGCCCGAGACGCCGACCGCGCCCAGGATCTGGCCCCCGGCGTCCTTGATCAGCACGCCTCCCGGCACCGGGACGAGCTGGCCGCCGATGGCGTGGGTCACCCCGGCGATGAAGTGGGGGCGGTCGGTCGCCATCTTGTGAATCGCGCGGCTGCCGATACCCAGCGCCAGGGCGGCATAGGCCTTGCCCATGGCGATCTCGGCCCGCTTGAGGCTGACCCCGTCCTCCGAGAGCAGCGCCTTGAGGGCGCCCCGCGCGTCGTACACCACGACGGAGAGCGGCTTGAACGACTTCTCCCGCGCGGTCTTCAGGGTCGCGTCGGCGATGGTCCGGGCAACGTCCAGGGTGAGTTCGGTCACGGCGGGTTCTCCTTGGGAAGTCGTTATAATGCAGCCCACGCGGTTTTCACCGCGTGGCGGTGTCCCGCGCCGCCAGCCATGTGGCCACGGCCTTGCGCTCGTCCAGGGTCATCCCGGTGATGTTGTTGGGCGGCATGGCGTGGGTCAGCACGCTCTGGATCCGGATGATCTCCGCATGGCGGTCGATCTCCCCGGGGGTGTCGAGGCGCACGCCCTTGGGGGCGATGGAGATGCCGTCCCAGGCGGGCTCCGCCGCATGGCACATGGAGCAGCGGGACTGGATGGCCAGCACCGCCTCGTCGAAGGACGCGGCGAGCACCGGAGGCGCGCCGCCCCCCGGCAGATCCGCCAGATTGGCGTAGCCGGGCTTGCCGGTGATGGAGAGCCAGATCGCCAGGGCCATGCACCAGGCGGCCACGGCCCAGGTCCACCAGGGCGAGCCCTTGCCCGCGTGCTGCGAGTTGAAGAAGTGCCGGATGACCGCGCCCGTGACCACGATGAGCCCGATGATTCCCACCGCGTAGCGGGACGACCACGCCAGGGGATAATGGTTCGACAGCATCAGGAAGATGACCGGGAGGGTGAGATAATTGTTGTGGGTCGAGCGCAGCTTCGCCTCTTTGCCGAGCCTCGGATCGGGCGAACGGCCCGCCAGGAGCTCCGCCACCACCTTCTTCTGGTTGGGGATGATGATGAAGAACACGCTGGCCGACATCCAGGTGGCGATCATCGCGCCCGTATGGAGAAAGGCCGCCCGCCCGTTGAACACCTGCGTGAAGGCGTAAGCCGCGGCCAGAACGTAGAAGAACAGGGCGATCCCCAGAACGACGCCGTTCCGGCCCAGGGGAGAGCGGCACAGCCCCTCGTAGACGAGCCAGCTCAGGGCGATGCCGCCGATGCCGATGGCGGAGGCCTGCCAAGGCTCGAGGGCGCGCACCGCCGGGTCGATGGTGTAGAGATCCGCGTGCAGGTAGTAGATCCAGACGATGAGGAAGAAGCCGCTGATCCAGGTGGAATAGCTCTCCCACTTGAACCAGGTCAGCTCCTTCGGCAGTTCGGGCGGCGCAATGAGATATTTGCGCATGTTGTAGAAGCCGCCGCCATGAACCTGCCAGGCCTCGCCGCCGACGCCCTCCGGCAGGCCCTCCCGCTTCTTCAGGCTGAGATCGAGATGGATGAAGTAGAAGGACGAGCCGATCCAGGCGATTGCCGTGATCACATGGGTCCAGCGAAGGATCTGGCTGATCCATTCGGAAATCTGCGGGTCGATCATGCAGCCACTTGAACGGTCGAGGAGGGCACAGCCTAAGGCGGCCCGCCCGATAGCGGAAGGGCAAGCCGCCAGCTTTTTCAACAGGAACCCGTTCCCGAAATCCGCGCTCCTGTCAATTGCTTAACGGGAGCGGCTTGACGCGGCGGCGGACGCTCGAAAGACTCAGCCCGCTGACGACGCATCGTCTCCATCCTTGAGAGGTTTCATGGGACGCCTGTCCACCCATGTCCTGGACACCGCCAACGGCCGGCCCGCCCGAGGGGTCGCCATCGAGCTCTTCGCCGTCGCGGGCGACGGGCGGCGCTCCGTCCTGCGCACCGTCACGAATGCCGACGGGCGCACGGACGCGCCTCTGATGACGGGCGACGCCTTCCGGGCTGGAACCTATGAACTCGTCTTTGATGTTGGGGCCTATTTTAAGGGCCTCGGCGCGACGACGGCCGATCCGCCGTTCCTGGACCTCGTGCCGATCCGCTTCACGGTTGCCGAGCCCGACGGGCATTACCACGTGCCGCTCCTCGTCTCGCCCTGGAGCTACTCCACCTATCGCGGAAGCTGAAACGATCGAGGGCGTCATGGCCGAGAGCTCCTATCCCCGCGACCTCGTCGGCTACGGCCGCAATCCGCCCCATCCGCAATGGCCGAACGGGGCCAGGATCTGCGTCCAGTTCGTGATTAATTACGAGGAGGGCGGCGAGAACAACATCCTCCATGGGGACCGGGCCTCCGAGGCGTTCCTGTCGGAGATCGTGGGCGCGCAACCCTGGCTCGGCCAGCGTCACATGAGCATGGAATCGATCTACGAATACGGCTCCCGCGCCGGCTTCTGGCGGTTGTGGCGCATGTTCACCGAGCGCCGGATGCCCGTCACGGTCTACGGGGTCGCCACCGCCCTCATGCGCAACCCGGAGGCGGTGGCCGCCATGAAGGAGGCCGGTTGGGAGATCGCGAGCCACGGGCTCAAGTGGATCGACTACCGGGACTTCTCCTCCGACGAGGAGCGGGCGCATCTGAAGGAGGCGATCCGCATCCACACGGAGGCCACCGGCCAGCGGCCCTTGGGCTGGTACACGGGCCGCACCTCGGAACACACCAACCGCCTCGTGGCGGAGGAGGGCGGCTTCCTCTACAGCGCGGATTCCTATGCGGACGAGCTGCCCTATTGGGAGGAGCACGGCCGCCATCATCAGCTCATTGTGCCCTATACCCTCGACGCCAACGACATGCGCTTCGCCACCCCGCAGGGCTTCAATTCCGGGGATCAGTTCTACGCCTACCTCAAGGACAGCTTCGACGTTCTCTACGCGGAGGGGGAAACCTCCCCTAAGATGATGTCGGTGGGCCTCCATTGCCGTCTCGCAGGCCGTCCCGGCCGTGCGGCGGCGCTCGCCCGGTTCCTGGATTACGTCGCGTCCCACGAGAACGTGTGGGTGGCCCGGCGCATCGACATCGCCCGGCACTGGATCCGCCATCATGGCCCCGTCGGCCTGAAGCCCAGCACCATGAGCAAGGCGCTCTTCGTGGAGCGTTACGGGGATGTCTTCGAGCATTCCCCGTGGATCGCCGAGCGGGCCCATGAGGCGGGCCTCACCACGGCGCAGGACACGGCGGAGGGCCTGCACGCCGCCATGGTCCATGTGCTCTCCGAGGCGAGCCGGGAGGCGAAGCTCGCCCTCATCCGGGCGCATCCCGACCTTGCGGGCCGCCTCAAGCTT
>DASQTM010000101.1:0-2062 GCA_035641875.1 Microvirga sp.
AGTCCCGCCTGATCGGCTGGCGAGCCGGGCATGACGTCCGCCACGATCACCCCCGTCACCCCGAGTTGCGTCGCAAGCGTCTCGTCGGCGGCCAGAATGCCGATCCCGGGCGTCGGAACGCGCCCGTCGCGGATCAGCTCCGGCACGACGCGGTTCACCACATCGACCGGAATGGCGAAGCCGATGCCGGCATTGGCGCCGGAGGGCGAGAAGATGGCCGTGTTGACCCCGATCAGGCGACCTGCGGAATCGAGAAGAGGGCCGCCGGAATTGCCCGGGTTGATGGCGGCGTCGGTCTGGATGACATCCGCGATCTCGCGCCCGCCGCTCGTCGGGAGCCGCCTTTTCAGGGCGCTGATGACGCCCATGGTGAGGGACTGGTCGAGCCCGAAGGGATTGCCGATGGCGTAAGCGGCCTGCCCCACCTTGAGATCCGCCGAGCGCCCCACCGCGATCGGAGCCGGCAGCCGGCCTGATTGGCGCAGCCGCAGCACGGCCAGATCATAGTTCGGCGCCTGCCCCACCACCTCGGCCGGCAGCACCTCTCCGGAGGCCAGGCGCACCGCGAGCGATTCGCCGTTTGCGACCACATGGTCATTGGTCACCACGTGCCCGGCCGGATCCCAGACGAAGCCCGTGCCGGATGCGGATGAGTCCTCGCCCGCTGGCCGCCTGCCCCCGCGCGGCACGGCGACCACCTGGACCACGGACGGCGCGACCGTCTCGAAGATGCGAATGGTCGAGCGCTCGAAATCGGCCAGGTCCCCGCGCGCCGTCACGGGACGCGCCTCCCGGGCGGCGAAGAGATAGCTGCTGACATAAGGTTGCAGCACGAAGAGCGCGAGCAGGATCACGGCTGCGATCATCACGACGCGCGTTACCCGATCCTGCATCTTGCCTCCTTGCCGCCATGCGCGGCCCAGATTGAGTTAGCCCGGACAGCTCACAATGGACGCGCCTGGCTGAAATTCGTTCCTCACGCCGGAGAGATAGAGCAGCCCAAGGGATTGTCCGCTCAAGCTGCCGACTGCGGCGCTCAAGGGCTTGAACCAAACCCCTCCCGCGAACGTTCGCCCCCACAGCCCTTTCCCAGGAGAACACCATGTCGTCCCGCCGAGTCGTGATCGTAGGCTTTGCCGCCGCCTTCAGCCTTTCCGCGCTTGCTTCTGCCGTCGCCCAGCAGCCGCAGCAGAACCAGGCCATTCCCTTTGCGGTGACGCCGCAGCCCACGGAGGCGAACCCCAATCAGGGGCTCGGATCGAACGTGCAGCAGCGCCAGCAGCGCACGCAGCAGGGTGGCGCGCCGCAGGATACGCAGACGCCGGCCCGTCAGGGTCAGGCGAGCGCGCCGAGCCAGGGCCAGCAGCAATCCCAGGCGGACCGGCAATATATCCAGCAGGTGCTGGCCGCCAGCACCGTGTCCTTGCAGCAGTCGAACTTCGCCTTGTCGAAGGCGCAGAATCCGCGGGTGAAGATGTTCGCGGAATTCGAGATCGGCGAGCAGAACAACCTCACCGACATCATGCATTCCTTCGCCGATCCTTCCGCGACGGCCTCGACCACCACGGGGGCGCAGCAGGCGGCCTCCACCGCTCCCGAGCTGCCGCCGGAGGATTCCGCCGCCATGGAGCGCCTGTCGCGGGCGCAGCCGGGCCCGGCCTTTGATCGCGACTACGTAACCATGCAGATCCAGGGGCACCAGAAGCTGCTCGCGATCCAGGAAGGCTACATCAAGAACGCCTCCAATAACCGCGAGGCGTTGAGCGTGGCGCGGCTCGCCCGCGGCCAGATCCAGGAGCACCTGTCGATGCTGCAGGACATGCAGAAGGAGCTCGGCCGATAGGGCAGCATTCGCAGACGCAAGCATGATGGAATCCGGCTCTGCCTTTCACGGTCGCAGGGCCGGAACACCCTCACCGACAGGACGTTGCCCTGGGAGTCTCACGGTCGTTCGACCGGCTAAGCCAAGAGAGGAAGACCCATGGCGCAAGACAAGCGAGGACGCCCTCCAGAACCCGACGTGGACGAGGTGATGAATGAGCTGGTTCAGGAAGAGACCGGC
>DASQTM010000102.1:0-2099 GCA_035641875.1 Microvirga sp.
GGCGGTTGGCGAGGCCGGTCAGGCCGTCCGTGTCCGCCAGCAGGGTCAGCTCGACCTCCGCCTCCTCCCGCCGCCGCAGCTCTCCCGCAAGGCCCCAACCCAGGGACCCGATGGTGATCACGAGCAATGCGATGACCCCGACATGAAACAGGAATTCGCTGTTCCAGCGCGCGAGCGCCTCGTCCCGCCCGAAGGAGGCGAGGACCTCGATGGGAAAGCCATGGTTGCGCTGGAAGCCGCCGATGCGCTCCACCCCGTCGATGGGCGACACGTATTCGTAGGAGCCTGGGGGCTTTCCCCTCGCGGCCCAGTGCTCGTGAACGAGCTTGGTGCCGATGGCGCGCTCCACGTAGGGGTAACGGGACAGGATCGTGCCGTCCACGTGGAACAGGGTGATGGCGCCCTGCGATCCCACATCGATGAGGCCGAAGAAGTTGGCGAAATACCGGGGCGGGATGCTGGCCTGGGCCACGCCGCCGAAGCTCCCGTCCGGCTTGCTGATGCGGCGGGAGAGGGTGAGGACCCAATCGCCCCCCAGGGGATCGCGGATCAAAGGGCCGAGATAAAGGTCGCTGCTGGAGGATGCCAGGTGATGCTGGAAGAAGGGCTGGTCCCGGCCGTTGACCCTGCCGCGATGGCCCGGCAGGGAGCTGTTGAGCAGCAGGCCGTCCTCGCCATAAATCGAAAGAGACTTGATGCGCTGCAGGGATTGAACCCGCTCGACCAGAAAGGCGTCCAGTCTCCCGATGGCGTCCGGCAGGGCGCCGCCGGTCTCGACCCGGTCCACTGCGTCCACCAGAAGGGCGTCCGCCAGCTCGAAGCTGTCTTCCGCGTGCTGGACCAGGGACTTGGCGAGGTTCACCGCATCGGCGCTGATCTTGGCGATCTCCTGCTCCCGCTCGCTCCAGTCGCGCCATCCCTCGAGGCCAAGGATCGCAAGGCACACCACCACCACGAAGGCCTTGAGCCATCGGGCCGACGATCTAGGCCGGATACGAGCGAATACGGTCATGTTGCCCCAACCAGAAGGCCGCTGCTAGTCTGACGCCAGCTTGAGCCCGAGTATGCCTGCCACGATCAACCCGATGCACGCCAAGCGAGTCGCCGTGGCCGGCTCCCCCAGCAGATAGATGCCTAACAGCGCGGTGCCGACCGTTCCGATCCCGGTCCACACCGCGTATCCGGTTCCGACAGGCAGCGTCTTGAGAGCGAGCCCCAGGAGGAGGACGCTCACCACCATGCTGACCACGGTCAGCATGGTGGGAACGATGCGCGTGAAGCCGTCCGTGTACTTCAACCCGATCGCCCAGCCGATCTCGAACAGGCCCGCGAGTGCGAGATACGCCCACGCCATGACAGGACCTCCGTCACTGGCGGGGCTAGTCCCCGCACAATCCAAGCATCACAATCCCAGTATAGAGAGGACAGCCAAGCCTCTCAACGCATGAGGGGCGCTGTCCCCGGCAGGTTACGCATAGAAGAACGTTCGTGAAGACAGAACGTGACGCTACGTCACATCGTCTCACCGAGCGGCCTGGTCCGACGTCCGGCTCGACGGCTTCAGGGAGGCGAGAGGGTTGAAGGGCGCGTAGATCTGGTGCTTCCACTGGTCGCCGCAATGGATGCAGATGGAGCGGATCATATGATCGCTCTGCTCCAGGCGCTTGAGAAGCCGCTCCTGCCGCTCCTTCGCGTCGTTGCGATCGAAACCGGAGGGACGCACGGTCAGCTGCATGGCCTTGCCGTCTTCCTGGGCGAGGGCGGACCCCATGGAGGCGAGGAGGGCAAGGCCCGCCCAGGCGAGACCATTCAGCAGAAGCGCGTTGGGGAAAGGCATGAAGAGTTCCGGTGAGGTTTGCATTGTTGGGTTGCAGGAGGACCAGTCATACGAAAAGGGCTTCCCCCCGGAAACCCTTTCCCGTCCCGGTCAAACCTGCCGGACCGCGCCTTTCGCGGCGCTGGTCGCCAGCAGGGCGTAGGCCCTGAGGGCCGCCGTCACCTTGCGCTTGCGCGGGGCTGAGGGCTGCCAGCCCTTTTGGTTCTGCTCGGCGCGGCGGCGCTCCAGCTCCGCCTCATCCACGGCGAGCTCGATGCGGCGG
>DASQTM010000103.1:0-3962 GCA_035641875.1 Microvirga sp.
CCCGCCATGATCCGCCTCCCACCTCCGATCACGATATCGAATCATGGACAGCATCCGTTGGCCACCCCACTGATACCTGCTTAGAGCTTGATAGGCTATCGCTCACACCCCCACCCGGCGCTTCGCGCTCACCTCCCCACAAGGGGGAGGGAAAAGGTGGTGCCGACTTAGAACGGCGAGTTGGGGAAGTAGTGCTCCTTGGCGTTGTCCTTGGTGATCAGCTGGGCGTTGAGCACGTAGGTGCCGCGCATCGGGGCGTTGGTGTAGAAATGCGCCGCGGTGATGCCCATGGCGGTGGAGATCATCGAGGGCGGATAGGACACGTCGGCCGGGATCATCTTGTCCCCGTCCATGACCTTCTTGATCATGTCCTTCATGCCCGCGCCGCCGAGGACGAACTTGATGTCCTCGCGCTTGGCCTGGCGGATGGCTTCCATGACGCCCAGCGCCATGTCGTCGTCCGAGGCCCACACTGCGTCGATCTTCGGATGCTTGGCGAGATAGTCCTGCATCACCTTGAAGGCGTCGTCCCGGTTCCAGTTGGCGTATTGCTTGTCGATCACCTTCACGCCCGAGCCTTCGAGAGCCTTCTCGAAGTTCGTGACGCGCTCCTCGTCGATCACCGTCGGGATGCCGCGGAACACCACCACGTTGCCCTGCTTCAGGTTGTCCACGAAGTACTTGCCGGCGACGCGGCCGAACTCGGGGTTGTTGCCGGCCACGTAGATATCCTGGATCGACGGATCCTTGAGGCCGCGGTCGACCACGGTCACGAGGGTGCCGCGCTTCTTGACCTCGCGCACCGGGTTGGTGAGCTCGTCCGAGTTGAAGGGCAGCACCACCAGGGCGTCGATCTTCTGCGACGAGAGGTCGTCGAGGGCGTTCGCCTGGGCGGCGCCGTCCGGCGAGGTCTTCACGATGATCTTCAGGCCCGGATAGCCCTTCTCCAGCAGCTTTGCCGTCTCCTGCGCGTGGTAGACCACGCCGCCGGTCCAGCCGTGGGTGGCGGCGGGAATCGAGACGCCGATGGTCACGTTCTTCTGCTGCGCCACCGCGCCGGTGGCGACGCCGGCCATCAGGCCCGCCGCCATTGCGATTTTAAGTGCCGTTGCTTTCATAAGCTCCTCCCTGGAGATTTGGTTTCGGGCCCCTTGTCCGGGGAGCCCGTCCGGTTTCATCGCCCGCGCTGTAGTGAGCGCTGCACGAGCATGGCGATAATGATGATGGCGCCCTGAACCGCCCCCACGAGAAACTCGGAGACGAAGTTCGACAGCACCATGATGTTGGCGACGAGTTCGAGGATCACGGCGCCCACCACCGTGCCCCAGATGCGGCCGATGCCGCCCCGCAGGGCCGTGCCGCCGATCACCACGGCGGTGATCGCCTGCAACTCCCACAGCAGGCCGGTGGTCGGCGTGGCCGAGCCGAGGCGCGGCACATAGACCAGAACGGCGATGCCGACGCAGATGCCCTGGATGATGTAGGTGAGCGTGCGCACGCGCCAGATCGGCACGCCCGAATAGCGCGCCACGTCCTCGTTGGAGCCGAGCGCCACCACGTGGCGGCCGAAGGACGTGCGGTAGAGGATGAGCGCCCCGATGGCGGCCACCGCCAGGAACGCGATGATCGGAACCGGAATCCCGAAGACGCTGCCGAAATAGACCGGGCGATAGAGCTCGCGCAGCTCGAGATTGCGCATGGTGATGGTGCCGCCCGCCGCCAGCCAGATCACCAGGGAGCGGAAGATGCCCATGGTGCCCAGCGTCACGATGAACGGTTCGATGCGCCCGAAGGTGACGATGAGGCCGTTCGCCAAGCCGCAGGCGGCGCTCAAGCCGATGGCGGCGAGCATCCCGAGCGCCACGGTGCCCACATCGGCGCTTCCCAGGGAGTTCAGGGTCAGAATCATGATGCCGGCGGTGAGCGCCGCCATGGAGCCCACCGAGAGATCGAGCCCGCCGCCCGCGATCACGAAGGTCGCGCCCACCGCGATGATGGCGATGAAGGCCGAGCGCGTCACCACGTTGAGCAGGTTCGAGGCGGTGAGGAAGTCGGGATTGATGAGCGCGCCTGCGATCACCAGCACGATCAGGGCGATGAAGGGCGAGAGCGCCCGCATGTCGATGCGGAACTTGCGCTCGGGGGCGCTGGTGCGAAGCACGGTTTCGGTCATGCGTGGCCCGCGGCGATCTCCGCCGCCCTTTCCTCATGAACGCCAGTGGCGAGATAAACGATGGAGTCTTCCGACAAATCCCCTTGGGCGACCTCGCCCGCGACGCGCCCGTTGCGCATCACCACGACCCGGTGGCACAACCCGATCAACTCCGTCATCTCCGACGAGATCACGACGACCGAGAGGCCTTGCAGGGCCAGGTTGGCGATGAAGCGGTAGATCTGCTCCTTCGTGCCGATATCCACGCCCCGGGTCGGCTCGTCGATGATGATGACCCGCGGCTCCACCAGCATCATCTTGGCGAGCAGCAGCTTCTGCTGGTTGCCGCCGGAGAGCTGCCCCGCCAGCAGGTCGCGGCGGCGGGCGCGGATGTCGAAATCCTTGATGGCGGTATCGAGGGCCCGGTCCTCCGCGCCGACATCGATGAACGACCCGCGGGTGAACTTTTCCAGCGCCGCGAGGGAGAGGTTGACGCGAAGGTTTTGCCCCAGGAGCAGGCCCTTGCCCTTGCGGTCCTCCGACAGATAGACGATGCCCGACGCCATGGCCTCGCGGGCGTCGCGGAAATGCACCGCCTTGCCGTCGAGGGTGACCGAGCCCCGGCCGGGACGCAGGCCGACGATCCCCTCGAACAGCTCCGTGCGGCCCGCCCCGATAAGGCCGCCGAAGCCGAGGATCTCGCCGCGCTTCAACGCAAAGGACGCATTCTCCACATAGCCGGGCACCGCCATGTCGCGCACCGCCAGAACGGTGTGGTCGGAGGCCGTTTCCGGCTTGTCCGGGTAGAGCTTGGACATGTCGCGCCCCACCATGAGGCGGGCCATCTCCATGGGCTCCAACCCCTCGATGTCGCGGGTGGCGATGTGCTGCCCGTCGCGCAGCACCGTGACCCGGTCTGCGACGGCCTTCACCTCATTCAGCCGGTGGGAAATATACAGAACCGCCACCCCTTGCGCCCGCAGCTTGCGGATGATCTCGAACAGGCTCTCCGCCTCGATGGGGGTGAGCACCGCGGTGGGCTCGTCGAAGGCCACGACCTTGTGCGGCACCAGGAGCGCGCGGGCGATCTGGACGAGTTGGCGGTCGGCGATGGAGAGGCGGCGCACCTCCTGGTCGGGGTCGATCGCGGCGCCGAGTTCGCGCAGGATGGCGCGGGTCTGCTCGCGCATCGCCCGGTCGTCGACGAAGCCGTAGCGCCGGATCTCCCGGCCGAGAAACAGGTTCTGCGCCACCGTCAGATCCGGCGCGAGCAGGATTTCCTGGTGCACGAGAACGATGCCGTGGCTCTCGGCGTCGACAGGACCCGAGAAGGTGATGGGCTGGCCGTTGAGGAAGAGGCTGCCCTTGCTGGGCGGCAGATGGCCGGACAGGATGCGCATCAGGGTCGACTTGCCCGCGCCGTTCTCGCCGATGACCGCATGAACCTCGCCGGGCCGCAGATCCAGCGCAATGTTGCTCAGGACCTCGATGGGCCCGAAGGATTTGGAGATGTTCTCGGCACGAAGAACGGAATCCATCAGCGGCTCCGGATCAGGGTGAGCAAGGCGGTCCGCTCGCCCGTGAGCGAAAGCGGCAGGTTGGCGTTGCGCCTGATCGGATCAGCTGAAAGGGGCTTGCACTGGCATTTGCTTCCTCCGGCTCTTGTCACAATCCTCTGGCGGGACTTTTTCAGTGACTTAGGGTATCGCAGGGTTTGACAACACCCCTATGTAAACGATTACATCAACTTTACCGCAACGAAGGCTTCTGTCAAACGGAACGTCGGGAGGGGTCATGGACGAGGCGGGGC
>DASQTM010000104.1:0-3027 GCA_035641875.1 Microvirga sp.
GTCGCCATCGAGGCGGATTCGCTTCGTGGGGCCGCGTGACAAAAGACTTTCCAGAGGGAGACAACAGGATGAAGTTTTCGACAACACTCAAGGCTCTCGGCTTGACGGCCGCAGTGGCTCTGGCGCCGCTGATGGTGTCCAAGGCCCAGGCCGCCGGAACCCTGACCGTTGCGGTGGCGATCGACCCCGGCAGCTGGGACCCGATCGACACCTTCCTGGTCGACTGGTCCTCCGTTGCCAACAACATCTATGACGGCCTCACAGCGCGCGGGCCTGACATGAAGCTCAAGCCCGCGCTGGCGACGTCGTGGGAGTTTCTCGACAACAACAGCCGCATCCGCTTCAAGCTGCGCGAGAACGTCAAGTTCCACAACGGCGAGCCCTTCAACGCGGCGGCCGTGAAGTTCACCTTCGACCGCCTGCTGGGCGAGGAGGGCAAGAAGGGGCCGCAGCAATCGAACTACAACTCCATCGATCGGGTGGAAGTTGTCGACGACAACACGGTCGACTTCATCATGAAGCAGGCCGATCCCGTCCTGCTGACGAAGCTCGCCGGCTACGGCGGCATGATCGTGCCGCCGAAATACATCCAGGAAAAGGGCGACGAATACTTCAACACCCATCCGGTGGGCACCGGGCCGTTCAAGTTCGTGGAATACACCCCCAAGGTCAGCCTGACCCTCGAGGCCTTCCCCGAGCATTGGGGCGGCGCGCCCAAGCTCGACAAGGTGGTGACGCGCTTCATCGCCGAGGCCAACACCCAGGTGGCCGAGCTCCAGGCCGGCCGCCTCGACATCGCGACGCTCATCCCCTTCGGCCTCGCGCCCACCGTGGAGAAGAGCCCGAATCTGAGCCTGATCAGCATCACGGGTCCGAGGGTGGTGGCGCTGCGCCTGAACACCAAGAACGGCATCACCAAGGACGTGAATGTCCGCAAGGCCCTGATCATGGGCATCGACCGGGATGCGATCATCAAGGCGGTGCTGCTCGGCCACGCCAAGCCGATCGCGAGCTTCCAGGCCGATCTGTCCTTCGGCCACGATCCGAGCATGAAGCCGCTGCCGTTCGACCTCGCCAAGGCCAAGCAGATGCTGCAGCAGGCGGGCGTACAGCCCGGCGCGCCGGTGAAGATCGACTTCCGCGGCAACGACGCCACCTTCCGCGAGGTGGCGCAGGCTGCGGCGGGCTATCTCCAGGCGCTGGGCCTCAAGCCTTCGCTCCAGCCCTACGAGCCGCCGGTCCTGCTCAACGACATCATCCCCAACGGCAAGACCGGCGAGGCCTGGCACAATGCATGGGGCGGCTGGACCTTCGACTATGACAACACCGCCTACCTGATGTACCATTCGGGCGAGAAGTGGAACCCCTACGACAACGATCCCAAGCTCAATGCCCTGCTCGAGAAGCAGCGCAGCATCTATGACGTGAAGGAGCGCGAGAAGCTGCTGCAGGAGATCGCCCGCTACGTGGCCGATCAGGCGCTGGAGATCCCGCTCTACAACCAGAACACCATCTACGGCGTCAGCAAGCGGCTGAAGAACTTCGAGCCGCCGGCGGATAGCCGCTTCCGCTTCACGGAAACCACCGTGGAATAAGGTTCGGTCGGTACAACAATGGGAGGCCCGCTCGCCCGGGCCTCTCCTCCAACAGGACAAGCGGCATCGCCGCGAGCGGGATCACCGGATGGCGGGCTTCATTCTCAAGCGATTGCTGCAGGCCGTCTTCGTGGTGCTGGCCGTAACCCTGATCGTGTCCTTCGCCATCAGGCTCTCGGGCGATCCCGCCATGATGATCATGGGCGGCGGCAACGTCACCGAGCAGGATTTGCGGAACATCCGCCAGGCGCTGGGCCTGGAGCGCCCGTTCTTCGTTCAATACCTCGGTTTCCTGCAGGGTATTCTGACCGGCGATTTCGGCCGCAGCTTCATGGGGGGCGCGCCGGTGTCGGGCCTCATCGCCCAGGCGCTTCCGGCGACCCTGCTGCTCGCCTTCGCGTCTCTGCTGACGTCCATCGTCCTCTCCGTGCCGCTCGGCATCTATGCGGCGGTGAAGCGGGGGCGCTGGCCGGACCAGCTCATCCGCATCCTGTCGCTGGTGGGCCTGTCCTTCCCGAATTTCTGGCTCGCCATCATGATGGTGCTGCTGTTCTCCATCGTGCTGGGCCTGCTGCCGCCGAGCGGCATGGAGGGCCCCGAGAGCTTCGTCATGCCGGCGCTCACCATGGCGATCATCCTCACGGCCACCAACGTGCGGCTCGTGCGCACCTCCATGCTGGAGACCCTGTCGCAGCAATACATCATGGTGGCGCGCTCCAAGGGCCTGCGCGACCGGGTCGTGCTCTACAAGCACGCCCTGCGCAACTCGGCCATCCCGCTCGTCACCTATATCGGCCTCCAGTTCGGCACCCTCATCGGCGGCATCGTGATCGTCGAGCGGGTGTTCAACTGGCCCGGCATGGGCACGCTGGCGTTCGACGCCATCTCGAACCGCGACTATCCGGTGCTCCAGGGCGCCATCACGGTGCTGGCCCTGTTCATCGTCGCCATCAACCTGCTGGTCGACATCGCCTACGGGCTGATTGATCCGCGCATCCGGACGGAGTGACGCCCATGGCCGCCGCCCAGGCTGCTCCCCCCTCGCGCCGGTTCTTCAAATCCTTCGAGCTCGTCCTCGGCCTCGTTCTCGCGGGCGGCATGGGGCTGGCGGTGCTGTTCTCCGGCTTTCTCTTTCCCGACGGCGGGGAGAGCATGGACCTCATGGCGCGCCTCCTGCCGCCGTTCCAGAGCCCGGCCCATCTTCTCGGCACCGATCCGCTGGGACGCGACGTGCTGGCCCGCGTCGCCGTGGGCGGCAAAATCTCCCTCATGGTCGGCATTCTCTCCGTGCTCGGCGCCGTCACCATCGGCACGCTCGTCGGCCTGGTGGCGGGTTATTATCGCGGCATCGCCGAGATGCTCCTGATGCGCTTCGTCGACATTCAGCTCGCGCTGCCCTTCATCCTCGTCGCGATCATGTTCCTGGCCATCC
>DASQTM010000105.1:0-2078 GCA_035641875.1 Microvirga sp.
ATTGCGGCCTTGAGCCTGTTCTGGCTGGCCTCCGGCCTGATAGGGTTGGTGGAGTTGGATGCAGCGTCCGCCATCATGACGAGGCGGGGCATCGGCGAGGGGGCGGCAAAGCTCGCGGTCATTGGCGGCAGCCTTCTGGACATCGCTCTTGGCGTGATGCTGCTTGTCCGCCCGACCCACAGGGCGGCGGCTCTGGGCATGATTGCGACGACGCTTGCCTATCTCGCCGCCGGAACGGCGCTGGCCCCTGAGCTCTGGCTCGATCCCTTAGGCGCCTTCGTGAAAACCCTTCCGGGCCTCGTCCTTGCTCTGGTAGCGCTCGCCATGGCGGATGAACGCTGATGGAGCTTGTCGATGTCCTCCGCTGGCTTCATGTGATCGGCGCGACCGTGCTTCTCGGCACGGGAGCAGGCATCGCCTTCTTCATGCTGATGGCGCACAAAACCCATCAGCCCGCGCTGATCGCGCATGTGGCCGGAACGGTGGTCGTCGCGGATCTCCTCTTCACCGCCACCGCCGTTGTCGCGCAGCCGCTCACCGGCTTCGGATTGGCCCTTCTGATCGGCTGGCCTCTGACGGAGGGTTGGCTTCTCGTCTCGCTCGGCCTGTACGTCTTCACCGGGTTGTTCTGGCTGCCTGTGGTCTGGATTCAGCTTCGGATGCGCGATCTTGCCCGGGCCGCGGCGAGGGAAGGACTGCCCCTGCCAAGGCAGTATCACAGGCTCTTTCGCATCTGGTTCGCCTGCGGCATCCCGGCTTTTCTGGCCGTTCTCGCCATCGTCTGGCTCATGCTCGCAAAGCCGTCGCTCGGCTTGATATGACGGAGATCAATCCGTCACTCGGTCCGCGCGGCTCACCACGCGCTTGGCGCGCAGCTCCGCCAGGATGGCGTTGAGGTGCTTGAGGTCCCAGACGGTCAGGTCGATGGTCATATCGGTGAAATCCTGGGTCCGCCGTTTCATGGCGACATTGTCGATGTTGCCGTCATGGTCCGCGATCACCTGGGCGATCTGGGCCAGAGAGCCGGGCTCGTTGATCGACTGCAGCTTGATGCGGGCGGGGAAGCGCTGCGGCGCGCCGGGGTCGAGATCCCAGCGCACGTCGATCCAGCGGTCGGGCTCGTTGTCGAAATCGGCCAGGGACGGGGACTGGATCGGATAGATCGTCACCCCTTCGCCGGGGGTCAGGATGCCCACGATGCGGTCGCCCGGGATGGCTCCGCCCTTGGAGGAGAAGCGGATGGGAACATCCCCGTTCAGGCCGCGGATCGGGATGCCTTTCCTTAAGGCCCCGTCGGGCTTGTCCGCGCCGCCGGACGCCTTCATGTCGGCCCCGCGGCGCTCCTCCGTGTAATCGGGATAGACGGCGCGCACCACGTCGCCGGAGAACATCTCGCCCCGGCCCACCGCCGCCAGCACGTCCTCGATGGAAGCCCGCGCCAAGCGGGGCAGGGCGCCTTTCAGCTTCTCGTCGGAGAACGGGCGATTGGCCCGCTCGAAGGCGCGCTCCAGGATCTGGCGTCCGAGCCCGGTATATTGCCGCCGCACGGCAGCCCGGGTGGCGCGGCGGATGGAGGCGCGGGCCTTGCCGGTCACCACCAGGGATTCCCAGGCGGCCGGAGGCGTCTGGCCCTCGGCGCGGACGATCTCCACCTCGTCGCCGTTCTGCAACTCCGTGAGGAGCGGCGACATGCGCCCGTTGATCTTGCAGCCCACCGCCGTGTTGCCTACGTCCGTGTGAACGGCATAGGCGAAGTCAATGGGCGTCGCGCCGCGGGGCAGGGCGATGAGGCGGCCTTTCGGCGTGAAGCAGAAAACCTGGTCGTGGAAGAGCTCGAGCTTCGTGTGTTCCAGAAACTCTTCCGGATTGTCGCCCTCGGCCAGGAGGTCGATGGTGCGCCGCAGCCATTGATAGGCGCGGCTCTCGTTGGCGAGGCGCGAATTGTTGTTGATGCCCTCCTTGTAGAGGGCGTGGGCCGCGATGCCGTATTCCGCCACCTCGTCCATGTCCAGGGTGCGGATCTGCAGCTCCACCCGCTGGCTGCCCGGGCCGATCACGGTGGTGTGGATCGAGCGGTA
>DASQTM010000106.1:0-7072 GCA_035641875.1 Microvirga sp.
AAAGACTCCACCCCTCACCCGGTCGCCGCTGCCGCGATGACTCGACCTCTCCCAAACGGGAGAGGTGGGCGGGGAGAACGACACAGCCGCACGTAAAAGGGCGGCCGAAGCCGCCCTTTCGAGACCTTGGAAGCCGCTCAGCGCTTCGAGAACTGGAAGCTGCGGCGGGCTTTCTTCTTGCCGTACTTCTTACGCTCGACGACGCGCGGATCGCGGGTCAGGAAGCCTTCCTTCTTGAGGGGGCCGCGAAGCTCCGGCTCATAATAGGTCAGCGCCTTGGCCAGGCCGTGACGGACCGCGCCGGCCTGGCCGGAGAGGCCGCCGCCGTTGACGTTCACCACGATGTCGTACTGACCGTCGCGCTGCGCGATCTGGAGCGGCTGCGCCAGGATCATGCGGAGCACGGGACGGGCGAAGTACACCTCGACCGAGCGGTCGTTGATGAGGATCTTGCCCGAGCCCGGCTTGATCCACACGCGGGCGACCGCGTCCTTGCGCTTGCCGGTGGCATAGGCGCGGCCGAGGGAATCGAGCTTCTGGACGTGCTTCGGAGCTTCCGGAGCGGCAGTCTGGGCGTTCTGGCCCAGATCGGCGAGAGACTGGAGGGTCGCCATGATTAGACTCTCACGTTCTTGCTGTTGAGGGCCGCCACGTCCAGGGCTTCCGGCTGCTGAGCGGTGTGAGGATGCTCAGCGCCGCCATAGACGCGCAGGTTGCCCATGATCTGGCGGAAAAGCGGGCCGCGGGGGAGCATGCGCTCCACGGCCTTCTCGACCACCCGCTCGGGGAAGCGGCCGTCGAGGATGAAGCGCGCGGTGCGCTCCTTGATGCCGCCGGGATAGCCCGTGTGATGGTAATACACCTTCTGCTCGCGCTTGCGGCCGGTGAACACCACCTTCTGGGCGTTGATGACGATGACGTTGTCGCCGCAGTCGACGTGGGGCGTATAGTTTGCCTTGTGCTTGCCACGCAGGCGCATGGCAACGACCGAAGCGAGACGGCCCACCACGAGGCCCTTCGCGTCGATCACAACCCACTTCTTCTCGACCTCGGCGGGCTTCAGCGAAGTCGTAGTCTTCATTGCGCTGTTTCCCATTGGAGCCGTCTGGCTCAGGTTCTGAAAACGACAAACCGCCGCGAGATGCGGCGGCGAGTGAGGGGTGTTTATTGGGATCCCGGAGCGAAGTCAACAGAGATTTTGGCCTCCAGAAAATCCAAAAGCCCTTATGAAACCTGAGCTTCAGGCATCATGGTAATATGACACCACATCGGTGGTATTGAGCCACCACATCCCGTTTCGAGCCTGGAAAACATCGATCTCCCCCTTGCGAGCAGTCGTGGCGCGTGTTTGCCTCTGCCGAGCAAACAAGAGGCTTCTTATGGCTGATGAACTGGTCTTCTACACCAATCCCATGTCCCGCGGCCGCATCGTCCGCTGGATGCTGGAGGAGGTCGGCTCTCCCTACCGGACCGAGGTTCTGGAGTTCGGGCCTGCCATGAAGGCCTCCGGGTATCTGGCCGTGAACCCCATGGGGAAGGTGCCGACGATCATGCATGGGGGAACGGTGGTCACGGAGGCGGCCGCGATCTGCGCCTACCTGGCCGATGCCTTTGCCGAGGCGGGGCTCGCCCCACCGCCCGGTGATCGCCGCCGGGGCGCATATTACCGCTGGATGTTCTTCGCGGCCGGTCCGGTGGAGGCCGCCCTGAGCAACAAGGCTTTCGGATTCGAGGTGCCGGAGGAGCGCCGGGGCGTGATCGGCTACGGCAGCACCGAGGACGTGGTGAACGCTCTGGAATACGCCGTCTCCCAATCCGAATACATCGCCGGAGATCGGTTTACCGCCGCCGACGTCTATGTGGGTTCGCAGATCGGCTGGGGCATGATGTTCGGAACCCTGGAGAAGCGGCCGGCTCTCGAGGCCTATTGGCGGCGGATCAGCGCCCGCCCGGCCGCGATCCGAGCGCGGGAGATCGACGACGCGCTCATGCCGGCGCAGGCGCCGGCCTCCTGAGGGCGGGCAAGGCAGAGGGCGGATTTCAGCGGCGGTCCGGGATCGAATAGGTCCCGGTCGCGTGGCAGACCACATCGGCGCTGCCCTCTGAGAAGATAGAGACCTCCCCCACCGCGAGACGCCTGCCGAGCTTCAGCAGCCGGCAATCGCCGATCAGCGCCCGCTGCTCGGGCTTTCTGAGGAAGTTGAAGTTCAGACTGGTGGTCACCGTGAGCGCCACAGGGCCGATCTGGGCGAGGATCGCCGCATAGAGCGCCAGATCCGCCAGCGCCATCATGGACGGGCCCGAGATCGTCCCGCCCGGGCGGACGTGGCGCTCGTGAAAATCCATCCGCACCCGGGCGCGGAGCGGCCCGACCTCCTCCACCGCATAGGTCCGGCCGCCGAAATGAAGCTGGGGGAAGACCCGGTCGAAGAGGTCGTTCACTTCGTCGGCGGTCATGATCGGTTGGTGCGATGCCATGAATGGATGATGCTCATTGAACTGCCCTGCCCTATCCCATACGTTCCCCCTATGGATCACAGCAACTACCCGAACGATTATATCCGCGGCATCCTGAAGGGCGTGAAGACGGTCGCCCTTGTGGGGGCGTCGCAGAATCCGGCTCGCCCGAGCTGGATCGTCACCAAATATCTGCTCGAGCGCGGCTACGACGTCATCCCGATCAATCCGGGGTTGGCGGGCGGGGAGCTTCTCGGCAAAAAGGTCTACGCTTCCCTGGCGGAGGTGCCGGTTCCCATCGACATGGTGGAGATCTTCCGCAACTCGGAAGCCGCAGGGCCGATCACCGACGAGGCCCTGGCGCTGGATCCCCTGCCCCAGGTGCTGTGGATGCAGCTCTCCGTCAGAAACGACGAGTCAGCCGCAAAGGCCGAGGCGAAGGGCCTGAAGGTGGTGATGGACCGCTGCCCGAAGATCGAGTTCGGCCGTCTGTCCGGGGAGATCTCCTGGCAGGGCGTCAACTCGCGGATGCTGAGCGCCAAGAAGCCGGTCCTATCGGGCAAAGGCTTCCAGAAGCTGAGCCTCAATCGGCCCGGATAGCCTCCTTGACGGCCGAACGGATCGTTCGTTAAATAGAACGATCCGTTTTCCGACAGAAGGCTCCTGCCATGACCGACCGTCTGCCCGGCTTCAATACGCTCGCCATTCATGCGGGAGCGTCGCCAGACGCCGCCACCGGCGCCCGCGCCACGCCGATCTACCAGACCACGTCCTTCGTCTTCGACGACGTGGACCACGCGGCCTCCCTCTTCGGCCTTCAGGCATTCGGCAATATCTATTCCCGCATCGGCAACCCGACCTGCGCCGTTCTGGAAGAGCGCGTCGCCGCGCTCGAAGGCGGCACGGCCGCCCTCGCCGTGGCCTCCGGCCACGCGGCGGAGTTCCTGGTGTTCCATACCCTGCTTCAGCCTGGCGACGAGTTCATCGCCGCCAAGAAGCTCTATGGCGGCTCGATCAACCAGTTCAACCACGCCTACAAGAACTTCGGCTGGAACGTGGTCTGGGCGGATTCCGACGATCCCTCATCCTTCGAGGCGGCCGTCACCCCTAGGACCAAGGCGATCTTCGTCGAATCCATCGCCAATCCGGGCGGCGTGATCGTGGACATCGAGGCCCTGTCGGCCATCGCCAAGAGGCATCGCATCCCGCTCATCGTCGACAACACGATGGCGTCCCCCTACCTGATCAGGCCGTTCGAGCACGGAGCCGACATCATCGTGCATTCGGCCACCAAGTTCCTGGGCGGGCACGGCAACTCCGTTGGCGGCGTCATCGTGGATGGGGGTTCGTTCAACTTTGCCGGCGACGACCGCTATCCCATGCTGTCCAAGCCGCGGCCCGAATACGGCGGCATGGTGCTGGGCGAGACCTTCGGCAATTTCGGCTTCGCCATCGCGTGCCGGGTGCTGGGCCTGCGCGACCTCGGTCCCGCGCTTTCCCCCTTCAACGCCTTCCTGATCCTGAACGGCATCGAGACACTGCCCCTGCGCATGCAGCGCCATTCGGACAACGCCCTCGCCGTATCCGAGCATCTGGCGGGACATAACAAGGTGTCCTGGGTCAGCTATCCGGGCCTGCGCTCCGACCGCTATCACAACTTGGCCAAGCGGTACTGCCCCAAGGGCGCGGGCGCCGTGTTCACCTTCGGCCTGAAGGGCGGCTACGAGGCGGGGGTGAAGCTGGTCTCGAACCTCAAGCTGTTCTCGCACCTCGCTAATATCGGCGACACCCGGTCGCTGGTGATCCACCCGGCCTCCACGACCCATCGCCAGCTCACCGACGAGCAGAGAGCCCAGGCCGGCGCCGGCTCCGAGGTGGTGCGCCTGTCCATCGGCCTCGAGGACACGGAAGACCTGATCGACGATCTCAACCAGGCCCTGGACGCCGCCTGAGCCGTCACGCCGGAACCGCAAAGGAAAGGGCGGCCTCGGCCGCCCTTTATCATGCCCGCAAGGATGTCCGGTCTTTAAGCGGCCCGGGAGGACTTCTTGTAGGAGTTGTGGATGGCGTTCAGGGAGCGTTCGAGCGCCGTCCAGAGACGCTGCATCTCCTCCGCGCCGCTGGAGCCGGGCTGGTATTCCATGGCGCCTTCGCCGGATGCGAGGGAGAGCGACAGCTCGGGCCGGTGGGTGATCTGACCCGACCAGACGGGCACTTTCAGGGCGTTCAGCGCACCGCGCGCATCCGCCACCACGGGCGTTTCCGCGTCTCCGCGCTTGGCTGGCGCGGCGTTGATGACCGCCGCATAGGGCTTGCGCAGCTCACGGGCGATCTGGACCGTATCCTGAAGCGCCGCGATGTCGAACAGGTTCGGCCGGGTCGGGATGATCACCAGCGTCGCCTGCCTGATCGCCTCGGCCACGATGGAAGACTTGTTGGGCGGCGTGTCCACGAGAACCCACTCGTAGCCCTCGCGCTTGGCGTCCTTGATGGCTTCCGCCAGGTTGCGCACGTTATGCCTGAGGCCCAGATGCTCCTCGCGGCGGATCCTGTGCCAGAGGGAGAGCGACCCTTGCGGATCGTTGTCGATCAGCAAGGTGCGGCGCGAAGGGTTGGCGATGTAACTTGCGAGGTGAGCAGCGAGCGTGCTCTTGCCGGAGCCACCCTTTCGCGAAGCAAAGACCAGCACATTCATGCCTGACTCCTCAATAAGCCTGTTTCTCTAGCCTGGCAGAGGGGGCAACCCCTCTCTTAAGATTGTTTCCCTGTAGCAGAATAAGACCTGATTTCCTAATTCCGCTTTCCAGCACTCTGTGCAAATCCCTTCTCGAAGGCAATAAGGGCGCAAGGGAGATTTCAACGGGATCGGAAGGGCTGCGTCTTTCTCGACTCTGCCGGAATCTCCCGCCACGAATTCGGTTTATCTCTTATTCCTCCTCTCTAATCATTTGTCATTAAAAAGAGAAATCCGGCACATCAAAGAGTTTTCTCAAGCACTCAGGCGCTCCTAGCCCCCGCAGGAAAAAATGCTTCAAACCCTTGTCGGCACTGATCTTTGCCACTTTCGGCGCAGGCAGGATGCCTTCCAACATCGGCGCTCCCAAGCCTCTTCCCAACCGGGCTTTTGCTGATGACTTCGGGCTTTCATGCCCGCGGCATAGGTACTGATTCCCTCCTCCGGGGAACCCCAAACCCGACGTGGCCGTTAAGACCGCAACTACACAATTTTCAGGAGCGGACATCCATGTCGAAGAAATTTCTCATTGCCAGCGCCGTTCTGGCTACTCTGATCCCGGCCGGCGCTTTTGCTCAGTCGTCAGGCGGCGCTGCCGCCGGCGCAGCAACCGGTGCGGCCGGTGGCGCCATCGTCGGCGGCCCGGTGGGCGCTGCCATCGGCGGCGTGACGGGCGCGATCGTAGGCGGCCTCGCGGGCGAGCAGCAGCCGCGCTTCCAGCAGTATGTGGTGCAGCAGAACGTCCCGTCCTACCGCTACACGGAAGAGGTCCGCGTCGGTGCGACCCTGCCGTCCTCGGGCGTGACCTACTACGAAGTTCCGGCCGAATACGGCGTGAAGGGCTATCGCTACACCGTGGTGAACGAGACCCCGGTTCTGGTCGATCCCGGCACCCGCCGCATTGTGCAGGTGATCCGCTAGTCCCCTGCGACAGGGCTGAAAATCGGGGCGGCCTCCTGGAGGCCGCCCTTTTCTTTTGATGCTGCTAGGAACGACTCAGGCGGGCGTGCGCGACGGCCACGGCCAGCACCGCCATGGCGAAGACCTGATGCGTCAGCCCGGCCCAGAGCGGCACCACGAGCAGCAGGGTCACGATGCCGAGGGCCATCTGGGCTAGGGTCAGGCCGGCGAGCGCTCTTGCCCGGCGAGCGGCCTGCGAAGCCGCCGCTTTCCGGCTCAGGCTCCAGGCATGCCATAGGGCGAAGGCCACGATGGCGTAGGCGACCATCCGATGGTTGAACTGAACCAGGACCACGTTGTCGACAAAGTTCTCGATCCAAGGCCGCACCACGAAAAGCGACGAGGCCGATGGGACGAATGCCCCGTCCATGAGCGGCCAAGTATTGTAGGTGAGGCCTGCCTTCGAGCCGGCCACCAGCCCGCCTAGGGCGATCTGCAGGAGGATCAGGGCGGCGAGTGCCAGGGGAGCACGGCTCCCGAGGCTCCTTTCGAGCACGGCGTCCGAGCGCTCCCTCAAGCCGGCCGCCACCCAGACGAGGCAGGCCAGGATGAGGCTGGCGATCGTCAGATGCAGGGCGAGCTTGATAGGGGCGACGGCGGTCATGCCGGGCTCCAGCCCGGAGGCCACCATGATCCATCCCACGGCGGCCTGGAGGCCTCCCAAGGCCCCGATGGCCAGGAGGGTCAGGACCAACCTCCCCCTGATGACCCCTCGGGCCCAGAACCAGACCAAGGGCAGGAAGAAGACGAGGCCGAGCAGGCGGCCGAGCTGCCGGTGCCCCCATTCCCAGCCGTAGATGACCTTGAACCCGGATAGGGTCATGCCCTTGTTCACGAGCTCGTATTGGGAAATCTGCCGGTACTTCTCGAACTCGGCCATCCAGGCCTGTTCGGTCAGCGGCGGAATGGCTCCCGTGACCG
>DASQTM010000107.1:0-4535 GCA_035641875.1 Microvirga sp.
GTGGCGGGAGACACTATTCCTGTGGGAGCTCCGGATCGGAACCTTCCCCGCATGCCGGCAGTCGCTCCACAACGGCGCGCTGCTTGCGAAGCCGAACCGGAACCTGCACCTCCTCCGAGCGGGTTTGGCGGCGGATGTGGAGCTCCTCCTTGAGGACGAGCCGCTTTTCCACCACGAGAACTTCTTCCAGGATGGGAACGATCGTGACGTCGTTCTCCGTGCGGATGCCGGGCGCTTCATCGACCATCCGGTCGACCGGCACGCGGGTGACCTCGACCGTTTCCTCGTCGAGGGAGGCGCGGGCCATTTCCTCCACCACATCCACGACGGTGCGCACCCGAACCCTGCCGGTGACGACCTCGCGCTTGTCCAGCCTGAGCTCTTCCTCGACGATCGGAATCGTCTCGATGGTCTCGCCCAGCTCCCGCAGGTGCTGCTGATCCGTCTCGCGTTGCTTTGCCATGGGGGCTCCCGTTCACCCACCATGAACGTGCGCCTTGCAAGACCAGTTCCTCCATCGGCCGGCCCGATGAGCGGGGTGTTGCGGCCTTAAGCAACCGGTAGGGTCTTTGGGTCCATCATCAGGTCCTGACGGATGGCGGAAGAACGGGCTCATCATGCATCACATTCATCTCACCGAAGGGACGCGGCTTCGCTTTCCCGCGCGTAGCGTGGATTTCAGCCAGGGCGTCGAGATCGGCATGCTGGCGGCTCTGATGAGCCAGGACGCCGGGGAATTCACGCGCCGGATCTCCAGCGCCAATGTCGGGCAGGCCCGCGCTCTGGCGGAGCAGCTCGGCTACCGGATCGTCGAGGGTTCAGCTGACGGGGAATGGGTCGAGCTCAACTTCTGCAACCGCGCCGCCCGCCCGCGCCTGCGCGTGGTGCATTCGCGGACCTGACGCGAAATCTCTGTCACGCGGATGCTTCTCCAGGGCGCGGATGCGGGCGCGGCAGGCGGTGTATAGGCCGCTTGCCGCGGTGATGCAGGCCTCCGGGATCGTCCAGCCATTGGGCAGCGCGCCGGCGGCGATGAGCTGGGAGTAGCACCGGATCCCTGCTTTGGGCGAGTAGATTGAAATCGTGTTTCCCCTGCCGGTCCTTCTGCCAAGAAGGCAGATGTGACGTGCGACTCACGATGATGTGAGGCTAGAGATGGAACCGGCTCCGCACCAGCGCAAGTATATCAAGCTGCTGGAATTTCCCTGCTCCCGTAATTGAGAGACTTCATAGAAGGTCTCATTCTCGCCCCATTGGGGCACATCTTGCGCTCCCTTGCACAACAACAAGGGAATGCATTGTGGAACAACGCAAGGTCACGCTTCGGATTGCAGGTCTATTCGCTTTGGGCGCCAGTGTATTGACGCCCTCTCTCGTTCAGGCAGAGCCGGACAACCGGTCCGGACGAGCGTTTCAGAGCGGTCGGGCCTCCTGGTACGGCCCCGGCTTTCACGGACGAAGGACTGCAAGCGGCGAAACCTTCAACGCCAACGCCCTCACGGCGGCCCACCGCACCCTGCCCTTCGGCACCCGCGTGCGCGTCGTGAACAGGAGCACCGGCCGATCGGTGGTGGTGCGCATCAACGATCGAGGCCCCTACGCCCATGGCCGCGTCATCGACCTCTCCCGCGCTTCGGCCCAGGCCATCGGGATCTCAGGAACCGGCTCCGTCGAGCTAGCGCAACTCTGATCGGCAGGGCTGCTCCGAATCAACGCCCATCCTTTGCGCCGCCCTGCCGGGAAACCTTTTCTGGCAGGGCGGCCCTGATGGAACTCTCATCCCGTTCAGCCGCTTTCCTCGGTGACCCCTTTTCTCCAGGGAAAGGCATTTTCGGGAAACTTCATGCGGATGGACTGGCTTTCTCCGGTGTCACGAACGGTTCTGCTTCTGGCCCTGCTCACCCTGGGCGGACCGGCCGCCCTTGCTCAAGCGGGGCGGACATGGGTTGATCCTCCGGCGGAGCCGGGGGCGGCTCCTCAGGCCTCTCCCCCGCCTGTCGCGCCTCCCGCGCTGGCCTCTCAACCCCCCGCCCCCGGCGAACCGCCTGCTCGAACAGCGGCGCCTCCCCTGGCCGTCCAGCCCGAGCCTGCTTCTCCCCCGGCGCAGACGGCACAGCCCAAGCCCGAGCCGCCCCCTGCTCGCCAGACGGAGCAGCCCGCCCAGGCTGCTCCGTCTGCTCCACCGGCCGTGGCGGCCCGGCCGCAGGAGCCCCGCGAGAGCCGGTACAGCCGCGACGACGCCGCGAAGTCCTTCACGATCGATTACCTGAATTCCTGGTCCGGCCCGAATCAGTCGGTGCTGGACTCCACAGCCGAGTTCTACGCCCCCCGGGTCCTGTTCCACGGCCGCACGATCAGCATGCGCGCGCTCTTCAACGAGAAGCGCCGCTTCGTGCAGCGCTGGCCGGAGCGCGACTATCGCCCCCGCCCGGAGTCCATGGGCGTCACATGCAATCCCGCCGGCGAGATCTGCACAGTGCATGCGGTTTTCGACTTCACCGCCGCCAATCCGGCGCGCGGCAGGCGCTCGGAAGGCACGGGAGCCCTGCAACTCATCGTGCAGTTCATCGGCGATAAGCCTATCATTGTCGCGGAGCACAGCACCCTGCTCGGCCAGGAACGCAACCGCGACTGATTCCGGAGGCAAACAGCATGACTGACGGCACGTTGGCTCACCTCCCTGCTTCTCGCACCAATACGGCTCCCAGCGGGAACTGGGCAGCCATGCGGGAGCAGGTACGCGAAATCATCCGATCCGAGGTCGGCAGGCTCAACCCGACCGACGACGCCCGCCGACCCCTGGAGCTCATCATCGAATCCTCCGTGCGCTACTCCGCCGCCGATGACGGGACGAGGATTTCGGTGGTCGATGCCCGCGGGCAGCCGCGAACCGTCGAGAGGGACGGCAAGCTCGCCGCTTTCACCATCCGGGATCTGCTCGAGGAACTGCGCCTCACGCATCCGGCTCTTTTTCGGGCGTCCGACAGGATTGAAAGGCCTATGGGCCCGTCGGGCGCATTAATTCAGGCAGCGCCTGCGGCGCCGCAGGCGCTGCCGGAACCGGCTCCTATCGAGGAGCCCATTCGCCCGCGCGACTGGCTGAGCGTCGGCTCCGGGAGAGACGCAGCCGAGCCGAGCCGCAACCGTACGCCTTTCCGCTTGCGTCGCGGCAAGGTTCGCCTCCACGGATGGTCCCGCAAGGCTACGGGATCGCCCGGGGCTTCCCATGGAACGAGTTCTCCTGTCACAAGCCCCTCCGCGCCGGGCGACTCTGCGGCCGGGAAGGTTCCGGAACTCCAGTTCGTGCCGGACCGCACCCTGTTCTCGCTCGATCGCGTGCGAAACGTCTTCGGCGGAACAAGGTCCAAATCGAGGGTGCGGGGTCAGGCTCTCGGGATCGCGGCGATCGCCCTGCTGACGCTTCTCGGCGTTGGGGCCTCCGCCTTCCTGGGGCGGACCCGCTCGTCGCCCGAGACGGTCGTCGACGGTCCTGCCGCCACAGGCGCCGTGCGCGAGGCCCAGATTACCGAGGCGGAACCGACAAGACCTTTGCTGTCGAGAGCGCGCGCCTTGCGCGGCGTGCCGGAGGTGATCGATACGGCGACGTTGTCGCTGCAGGGAGAAGTCATTCGCCTGTTCGGAGTCGAATGGGCGCCCGGCGGCGGCAAGCCCGAGGATCTGGCCCGCTACCTTCAGGGGCGGGAGACCGTCTGCGATCCGATGGGAGCCAACGAGGTCTACCGGTGTCAGGTCGGCGGGCAGGATCTGTCGCGGGTGGTGCTGTTCAACGGCGGCGGAAAGCCCACGGCGGAGGCGACGCCGGATCTCAAGGCCGCAGCCGACAAGGCCCGGGAGGGGCGGCTCGGGGTCTGGAAGGAGTAGCGACGCGAAAGCGGCCCTCCGGCGAAGAGGGCCGCTCAAGAATCAGCATGCTGCAATCATGCGCCCGCTGCGGCGGGAGCCGGAATCTCGACTTCGATTTCAAGGGTTGAGACGTCGGCGTCACGGTTCATCTTCACGTGGACGTTTTTCTGCTCGACCATGATGTGGCGCCTGACGACGGCGAGGATCTCCTCGCGCAGTTGCGCCACCAGATCGGGCTTGCCGCCGACGATGCCGCGCTCGTGCGCAAGCAGGATCTGAAGCCGCTCCCGCGCGACCGGCGCCGAGGTCCGGCGGTTGAAGAAACTCAAGAGGTTCATGCAGCCCTCCGTCCGAACAGCTTGCCGAACAGACCTCTCCTGTCGGTGGGGATCGTCAGTTCGACGGTTTCGCCTTTGAGCCGCCGCGCGGCGTCGAAATAGGCGCGGCCGGGGGCGCTCGCCGGATTGTTGAGGGTGACCGGCGAGCCGACGTTGGACGCCCGCAGAACCTCCTCGCTTTCCGGGATGATGCCGATGAGCGGGATCGACAGGATCTCCAGCACGTCCTCCACCTTCAGCATCTCGCCGCGCTCGGCGCGGGCGGGATCGTAGCGGGTCAGCAGCAGGTGCTTCTCCATGCGGTCGCCCTTCTCGGCCTTCTCGGTCTTCGAG
>DASQTM010000108.1:0-2911 GCA_035641875.1 Microvirga sp.
GCTCAGCTACGCGCGCTGAGCGGCCATCGGACCACCGCCGCGCTGCTTCGCTATGCTCAGACAACCGAGCAGCAGCGGGTAGCCGGAGCGCGGAAACGCAGAGACGCGAGAACGAAAAGGGATGATTTGTCGAAATGAGCAGCCAAAACCGTGTCGAAATGGCGCGTCAGAGTTTGGCTAAGTCATTGATTTGATTGGTGGGTGTGCAAGGATTCGAACCTTGGACCCGCTGATTAAGAGTCAGCTGCTCTACCAACTGAGCTACACACCCGTCGCCGAAGCGAGTTCAGCGGCGCCGTGTCCGCTGAAGAGGTCGTGCGTGTAACAAACCGCACGGCCTCTGTCTACCCCAGCCCGGGAGCTTTTTAGGCGGTCACGCGGCGGATTTCGCCTTGGCGCTGTGATAGCTGCCGTCGCCCCTTGTGATAATGCGGTCCTCGGGCTTGAGCTCTCCCGGCCGAATGTCCTCCTGGGCTTCCAGTTCCTTCCAGAGCGGGATCAGCCGGTCGAGGTCCAGGCTCGGCCAGGCCTCGACGCCGTCGAGGACGAAATAGGTCTCCTGGAAGTCGTCGATCCGGTACAGGGTGCGCATGGCGCGGCCGAGGTCGAAGCCGACCCGGTTGGGGGACCGGCTCTCGAGGGCGAACACCGTCTCGCCCGGCGACGAGGCGATGCCGGCGCCGACGATCCTCAGGCCCTCCGGGGTCTGGGCGAGGCCGAACTCCACCGTGTACCAGTAGAGCCGCGCCAAGCGCTTCAAGGCCCCGTGCTCGGCGGCCACGAGGCCGGCCCGTCCGTAGGCGGCGAGATAATCCGCGTAGATCGGCTGCATGATGAGGGGCACATGGCCGAACACGTCGTGGAAGATGTCCGGCTCCTCGATGTAGTCGATCTGCTCCGGCTTGCGGATCCAGAAGCCGGCCGGGAACTTGCGGTCGGCCAGCAGCCGGAAGAAGGCGAGGTCGGGGATCAGCCCCGGCACCGCCACCACCTCCCAGCCGGTGGCGGCCTTGAGGCGCCGGTTCATGACCCGGAAGTCGGGAATTCCCGCTTCGCCGATGCCGAGGCGGTCGAGCCCCTCCAGGAACTGGTCGGCGATGCGGCCCTTCAGGATCTCCCGCTGGCGGCTGGCCAGGGCGCGCCAGGTGGAGTGGTCCGCGTCGGTATAGTTCTCGAAGCCCTGGTCGAGGAGATAATCGCGCGGGTCGTCGCTGCCGGTCGCCGAGTTCATGGTGTTTCCTCCGTTATTGATCCAAGGATATCACTGCATTCGGGTCTTTTTTCGCCCGATCTCACCTGGATAAGCAGCATAGAGGTCATAAAATGACCTTAAGACCCGTTTCGGAGGTTTGATGATGAAGCGCCCGCTCTCCCCGTCCGACCGGCGCATCCTGCGGGTCCTGCAGAGCGACGGCCGCCTGCCCAACTCGGCTCTCGCGGAAAAGGTGGGCCTTGCCGCCTCCCCCTGCCTGCGGCGGCTCAAGGCCCTGGAGGAGGACGGGGTGATCGAGGGCTACCGCGCCAGGGTCAACCGCAAGGCCTTAGGCTTCGAGGTGGAGGCCTTCGTGTTCATCAAGCTCGAACAGTCCGAGCCCGGGTGGCGCACCCGCCTGGTGGACCGGCTCAAGGGCTACGAGGAGGTGATCGCCTGCCATGCGCTTGCCGGCGAGGTGGACCTCATCGTCCACGCGGTGGCGCGGGACTTGGAGAGCTTTGGGGAATTCACCATGAACCGCCTGCTCACCCTGCCGGGGGTGGCGGATGTGCGCTCGAGCTTCGTGCTGTCGACCATCAAGCCGGAGAGTCCGATCCCGGTGCCGGACTAGGTGAGTTCATGAACCGCCGCCTCATCTCGAACGACAGCCTCATCCTGAGGCGCAGCCGTGAGGCTGCGTCTCGAAGGATGATCCAGAAAGCACGGGAAGCTCGACGGGTCCCCCTCTCCCGGATGGGAGAGGGTTGGGGTGAGGGAAGGCCCTCTCCACGAGAGCACAGAAGGTGGTGAGCGGAGACGTGAGCGCTTCACTGGAATACCCGCACACCCTCACCCCGTCTCGCTCACGCGAGCGACCCTCTCCCACTCGGGAGAGGGAGATCCGTTGCGCTTCCTGTGCCCGCTGGATCCTCCTTCGAGACCGTGCTGCGCACCTCCTCAGGTGAGGCTGTGTGGAGTGGCTGAAATGAAAATGCCCGGCGCAGAGCCGGGCATCGTATCGCGGAAATAGGTGAGTTCTACTCCGCCGCGTATTGCGCATGCAGCCGCGCGCCGCGGCTGATGAGCTTGTTGAGCGCTCCGAGATAGGCCTGGGCCGAGGCCACCAGGGTGTCGGGGTCGGCGGCCCGGGAGGTGACGCTGCGGCCGTCGGCGGAGAGGCGCACGGAGACCTCGGCCTGGGCGTCGGTGCCTTCCGTGACTGCGTGGACCTGATAGAGCTCCAGCACCGCCTCGTGGGGCACCAGGGCCTTGATGGCGTTGAAGGTGGCGTCCACCGGGCCGTTGCCCTCCTGCTCCTCGGTGACGATCTTGTCGTCGACCTGGAGCTTCATGGTGGCGCGCTGCGGGCCGCGGGTGCCGGCCACGATGGAGAGCGACACCAGCTTGATGCGGTCATGCGCCGTGGCGATGTTCTGGTCCACCAGGGCCTCGATGTCCTCGTCGTAGACATGCTTCTTGCGGTCGGCCAGGTCCTTGAACCGCTCGAAGGCGTCCTGGAACTGGTTGTCCGAGAGGGTGTAGCCCAGCTCCTCCAGCTTGTTGCGGAAGGCGGCGCGGCCGGAATGCTTGCCCATGACGAGGGACGTCTTGGACACGCCCACGCTCTCCGGCGTCATGATCTCGTAGGTCTGGGCGTTTTTCAGCATGCCGTCCTGGTGGATGCCGCTCTCGTGCGCAAAGGCGTTCCGGCCCACG
>DASQTM010000109.1:0-7259 GCA_035641875.1 Microvirga sp.
CGGGTTCCAGAGGGGGCCGAAGCCCTTGTGGATCTCGGTGCTGATGAAGCCGAGCCACTCGATCAGGCGGTAGCGCTCCATGGAGCCATGCGCCGGCGCAAGGTCCGCCTTGGACTGGCTGTCCGCCAGGTACTGGATGATGGCGCTGGCTTCCGTGAGCACCGAGTTGTCCTGCAGGCCAAGGGCCGGGACGTAGCCCTTCGGATTGACGGCAAGATAGTTCGCGCCGGTCTCGGTGGTGCGGTTGGCGAGATCCACCTTCTCGAGGGTGAGAGCAATGCCGGCCTCGCGGGCCACGATGTGAGGCGCGAGCGAGCAGGCGCCCGGATAATAATAGAGCTTCATGGGTTTTCTCCAGGTTGAAGAGATCAGGCAGCGGTCTTGAGGGACGGCGCGGAAGCGAGCGTCAGGGAGCGGGAGGGCTTCAGAGCATAGGCTCCGTCACCGAGCAAGGCTTGTGCGAATGAAAGCACGATCAGGTAGAGCGGATATTCCCAGCCGCCGCCAGGGGCCGAGAACACCCAGCCATTGCCCAAATGAACCCAGGTGGCGCCGGCGAGGATCGGCAGGAGGGCCAGGGAAACCCAGCGGCTCTGAACGCCGAGGACGAGAAGAACGCCGCCGATCAGCTCGGCGAAGAAGGTCGCATAGGCGAGGGGCCCAGGGAGGCCTATGGACTCGAAATACTGGGCTGTGCCGGCGAGGGTGAAGGTCATCCATTTCAGCACGAGGCTGTGGGCGATGAACATGATGCCAAGCGAAACCCTGAGGAGCAGGGCGCCGTAAGCGGTCGAGGTCGTATCGTTCCGGGTCATCGGAAATCTCCATGCAGTTGCATGTATATTCATATGCACTTGCATCGGAATGTCAAACATGATGCAATTGCATAAGAAACAGGGAGGGTTTGCACAGGTGCAAGAGGTCGAGAAGAACCCATCCCAGGAGCCTTCCGATGCGGCGTCCGACGCCTGGGTCCGCCTGGTGCGGGCCGAGCGGGCGCTGGTGGGACGAATCGAGGCGGAGCTGAAAGGTGCTGGCTTCCCCACCCTGTCCTGGTACGACGTGCTGCTCGAACTCAAGCGGGTACCCGAAGGCCGTCTGACCCCTCGGGAGATCGAGGAGAAGGTTCTCTTCGAGCAGTACAACCTGTCCCGGCTTCTCGACCGCATGGAAGCCGACGGGCTCGTGCGCCGCATCCCCTATCCCGGCGACAGGAGACGCCAGCTCGTGGAAATCACCGACAGGGGGCGGGCGCTGCAACGGAGCATGTGGGGCATCTACGGCCCGGCCATTCATCGCCACATCGGCGCGAAGCTCACGGAAAAGGAAGCCGGGCAGCTTGCCGCGCTGCTCCTGCGGCTCACTCAGGAGTAAGCCGGGTCTTTCGGAAAGGCGCCCTCAGAACGAACGGGCCCCACCCGCGTTCCGGTGATCAGCCTTTTGGTGCCTGACGACGATCAGGAAGCAGCCGGATTGCGGGCGGCAGGGGTCGATATCCTCCAGGCGCCTGAGGACGAACTGGAGGGCCGCTCTCGAACGGCCCAGATCCGCGACAACGGCCGCCACAGAATCGAACTGCGCGAGCCTCTCGCGGAGCCGGGAGCCTTCAATCCCTCAGGTCGCTGACCCTTCTCATCCGAAGGAATCGGGATGCGGCCCGACGCGGCCGGATTTGTCGTCCAGCGCCTCGAGAACGGCCATGTCCTCGGCCGCAAGGGTGAAACCGAACACATCGATATTCTCGCGGATGCGGGCCGGCGTAGCCGATTTCGGGATCGCGATCAGGCCGTTGTCGAGATGCCAGCGCAGGATGACCTGAGCCGGGGTTTTGCCGTATTTGCGGCCGATCCCGGCAAGGGTCTCGTCCGTCATCAAGGTGCCTTGCCCGAGAGGACTCCAGGACTCGGTGGCGATTCCGTGCTCCGCATGAAAGGCGCGCAGCTCCCGCTGCTGGAAGCGGGGATGCAGCTCGATCTGGTTGAGGGCGGGGACCACGCCCGTCTCGTCCATGAGCCGCCTCAGATGCGGAATGGTGAAGTTGGAGACGCCGATGGATTTCACGCGTCCGTCCTCCCTCAGCCTGATCAGCGCGCGCCAGGCATCGAGATAGGCCTCGCCCCGCGGCAGGGGCCAGTGGATCAGGTACAGGTCGACGAAGTCGAGCTTGAGCCGCGCTAGGCTCTGGTCGAAGGCGGCGAGCGCCGCGTCATAGCCGTGGTTGTTGTTCCACAGCTTGGTGGTGATGAAAAGCTCCTCGCGGGGAGCGGACGAGGCGCGAACTGCCTCTCCTACGCCTTCCTCGTTGCCATAGGCGGCGGCCGTGTCGATGGAGCGATATCCGGCTGCGATCGCCTCGGTGACGATGGACCTGGCTTCGTGGTTCGGGACCTGCCAGACCCCGAACCCGAGCTGGGGCATGGGACGGCCGTCATTCAGGTCGATAGTGGGGACGATCGGCATCAGCTGTTCCTCGCGAGCCCTTCAGGCCGTGAGAGGAAACTAGGGCCAGGGCCGAAAGAGACAAACGGTGAAGCCCCGTGGACAAAGCTACGACCTGGCTCTTCCAGGCAAGTCCCGAAGGCGATCCCAGGCAGGAGGCTTTCCTCAAGCGCCCTTTCTTGAAGCAAGATCCAATCCCTCGGGACGGATTCACGCGTCGCCAATGGAGCCTGATATCGGGCGCTCCTGGAGCCGCTTCACAAGGAACCGCATTTCTCCTTGTTCAGCCTCAGGCTCGATAGAGCCGGCAAGGGTCAGGATTGACCCTGCCTTTGGGCCTGAGGCGTCTAAATGACGTAAAAGTCGGCTGCGGACAGTTTGGGCTGCGAGATCAGAGTGGCAAACTTGATCTGCGCAGCCTGTCCGGTGCCGTCGGGATCATAGAAGAGTTCTCCCGTCGACTTGTTGTAGATGATCCGGTCCGAGGTATCCTGGGCCTGGGGTCCGAAGCAGAGCCTTGACTGTGACAAGGCGCCCAGCTTGAGGCCGCCGAAAGCCTTGTCGTCAAGCCGGATGGTATCGTCGCTGGCGATGAAGTCTGCGATCCGGTCGACGTTGCCGGATAGAGAGCCAGTAAAGAAGAAGGAGTCCTTGCCCGCGCCTCCGCGCAGATAGTCGTTACCCGATTGCCCGAGCAAACGGTCGTTGCCCGCGCCGCCATAAAGCAAGTCGTCGCCGGATCCGGCATTGAGCTTGTCATTGCCTTTCAGGCCCTTCAGGGTGTTATTGGCGCTGTTGCCGATAAGGGTATCCGAGCCGCTGCCGCCCCGGGCGCGTTCGATCACGACGTCGGGGCCGATCATGACGGTGGCGCGCGACGAATCCCCATTGCTGAACTTGATCCGGTCGCTCAGGGTGTTGAAATGACCTGGGCGCAGGTCGATGACGCATTTCGAGGAGCCGCTATACACGATCGTGTCCGTGCCCCCGGCATCGTCGATCGTCTGCCAATATTTCTTGCCCTTGTAGAAGGTGTAGGTCGTGTTGGTCGCATTCACGTTCGTGTCGCGGCCGTAGAGGTGCTGGATCGCAACGAGGTCGAGATACATCGGCGTCGTGGGGTAGAAGTCCGGCTTCGCGGTGCTGGACCACGGGGAGGCCGTATAGCTCATCACCGTATAGAAGTAGTTGTCGAATTTCGTCTCCAGCCTGTTGGAGTTGTAGATCGACGTCTCGAAGGGATGCTTCAACCCCAGGGTATGGCCGACTTCATGAAGCAGCGCGTAATACGCATAGGTGCCGGGCTTGTTCGCATCGGCGCCGCCGGTATTCCAGCTGGAGACGTTCATCCAGACGTCGCCCGCTCGCGGCGCATTCCAAGGGGAGTAGGCGTGTCCATCGGCGCCAGCCGGGCCATAGACCGTTTTTGCGAACCGGATTTCGCCAACACTCGCCTCGCCGTCATCCACTTTCTTGAAGTTGACGCCAGAGACCCGGGCCCAGGCGTTCAAGGCCTTGGACGCGCCTGCGATTTCATCGGCCGAAAATTCGTACCATTGGCTTCGCTCCTCGAAGGACGAATATGGATTGGCGAACCATGAAAGTCCGAGGGGAACGCTCCAGGTGATCGTGACCCCCGCGCCGGGGGAGGATGAGCCCCATTTGGTGCCGAAGAGAAGGTCGGTAGCAAGGCCTGCGTTTACCGAGACCCGTGGCGAGTTGATGCCGTTTGCTGTTGGGCTTGCCATATCGTTGGTCGACTCCGGATCTGCCGATCTTGAGCTTCGTCACGCAGCTTATGACACGACATAATATTTCAAATGATCTTTATCTCCAGTTTTGGAAAGTTTCAAGGGAAGCTCAGGGAATCCGGGATGCAGAATGCAAAAAGGCCGGGCTTTGACCCGGCCTTCGGATGCAGTGAGGACAGTCCCGGTTTACCAGCTGGTGAGGACGGATCCCTTGAACTTCTCTTCCACGAACTTCTTCACCTCGGGGGAGCGGTAGGCTTCGACCAGCGCCTTCACCCAGGGCTTGTCCTTGTCCTCGCTGCGCACGGCGATGAGGTTGACGTAGGGTCCCTTCGGGTTTTCGCGGGCGATGGGGTCCTTCACCGGGTCGAGGCCGGCCTGGGTGGCGTAGTTGGTGTTGATCACCGCGGCGTCCACGTCGTCCAGCACCCGCGGGGCCTGGGCGGCTTCGATCTCGACGAACTTGATCTTCTTCGGGTTGTCGGTGATGTCGAGGGGCGTCGGCTTGTAGCCCACATTGTCCTTGAGCTTGATCAGGCCCTTGTCCTGGAGAACCAGAAGCGCCCGGCCGCCATTGGTGGGGTCGTTGGGAATCGAGATCGTCGCGCCGTTCGGCAGGGCCTCGAAGCTCTTGTGCTTCTTGGAGTAGACGCCGATCGGGAAGTTCACCGTCAGCGCCGCGGTCTCGAGCTTGAAGCCGCGATCCGCCTTCTGGTTGTCGAGATAGGGCTGGTTCTGGAACGAGTTGGCTTCGATGTCGCCGGCGGCGAGCGCCGCATTGGGCACCACGTAGTCGGAGAACTCGATGAGCTTGATGTCGAGGCCCTTCTGGGCCGCGAGAGGCTTGACGGCCTCAAGGATCTGGGCGTGCGGGCCGGGGGTGACGCCGATGCGGATCGTTTGCGTCTGCGCGGCGGCCGGAAGGGCTGCAAGCGACAGGAGGGCGGCAAAGGCCAATTTCTTCAGGGACATGAGATTTCTCCTTGTACGAGGTTCTTGACGGCGATCAGGAATGACGGATGCGCTTGTTGAGGCGCCGGGCCAGGCGGTCGCCGATGCTCTGCACCGCCTGGACGAGCACGATGAGCACGACCACCACCGCGAGCATCATCTCGGGCATGAAGCGCTGGTAGCCGTAGCGGATGCCGAGGTCGCCCAAGCCCCCGCCGCCCACCGCGCCCACCATGGCCGAGAAGCCGAGCAGCGACACGATGGCCAGCGTCAGTCCCAGCACGATGCCCGGCAGGGCCTCCGGGATCAGCACCTTGCGCACGATCTGGAGCGGGCTTGCGCCGAAGGCGCGCGCCGCCTCGATGAGGCCCTGGTCCACTTCGCGGATCGCGCCTTCGATGAGACGGGCGATGAAGGGCGTGGCGGCCACCGTCAGCGGCACGATGGCGGCGTTGGTGCCGATGGAGGTGCCGGCGATCAGCCGGGTGAACGGAATGATCGCCACCACCAGGATGATGAAGGGCGTCGAGCGGGTGGCGTTGACCACCGCGCCGAGCACCCGGTTGGCCCAGGGCGCGGCGAACAGCTCGCCCCGGCCGCTGGTGGCGAGAAAGACGCCGAGCGGCAGGCCGAGCAGGGTGGCGATCAGCGCCGCCACCGCCACCATGTAGAGCGTTTCGCCGGTGGAGGCGGCGACGAGGCGGATCATCTCAGGCGACATGGCCGAGCACCTCCGTGTCGAGGCCGTATTGCTTCAGGAAATCGAGGGTTTTCGGCAGGGAGGCCTCCGGGACGCCGATGACCAGGGTGCCCCAGGGGCGGCCTGCGATCTCGTCCACGGAGCCGGCCAGGATGTTGGCCTCCACATGGAGGTCGCGGGCAAGGCGCGCGAGCACCGGATCCGTGGCGTGCGGGCCCCGAAAGCCGATGCGCACCACCGCCTGGCTGCCGGGAGTCGCGTCGGGCCGCAGGCGGCTCGCCACATAGGGCGGCAGCGCGCGGCCGGCCTCATGGGCCAGGAAGGAGCGGGTCACCTCGTGCTGCGGACGGGTGAACACGTCGAAGACGCTGCCCTGCTCCACGATGCGCCCGCCCTCGATCACCGCCACCTCGCGGGCGATGGTGCGGATCACCGACATCTCGTGGGTGATGAGCAGGATGGTGAGCCCGAGCTCCGCATTGATGCGGGCGAGGAGATCGAGGATCGAGCGGGTGGTCTCCGGGTCCAGCGCCGAGGTCGCCTCGTCCGACAGGAGAACCTTGGGCTTGGTGGCGAGCGCCCGGGCGATGCCGACGCGCTGCTTCTGGCCGCCGGACAGTTCCGAGGGGTAGCGGTTGCGCCTGTCGGAGAGGCCGACAAGCGAGAGAAGCTCCTCCACCCGCGCCGTGACGGCGGCCCTGTCGAAGCCCGCCACCTCGAGGGGCAGGGCGATGTTCTCGGCCGCCGTGCGGGAGGAGAGCAGGTTGAAGTGCTGGAAGATCATGCCGATGGAGCGCCGCGCATGGCGCAGGGCCGCCTCGGGGAGAGCCGCAATATCGGCCCCGTCCACGATCACCTGCCCGGCGGAGGGCTTTTCCAGGCCGTTGACGAGACGGATCAGGGTGGACTTGCCTGCGCCCGAACGGCCGATCACGCCCAGGATCGAGCCCTGGGCGACGGACAGGTCGACGTCCCTCAGAGCCGTCACCGACTGCCCGTCCCGTCCGGCGAACACCTTCGAGATCTTCTCCAGGCGCACGATCGGCTCCGCCGGGATCAGGCGCTGGCTCGGCTTGTCGCCGATATATCCAAGGGGAGCGTTCATTTGTGCCTACAGATCGATCCACAGTTCCAGTGTTCGACAAATGGGATATCTCGTTCTCTATGTCAATTGTTTTGTTCTTTAAAAAGGAAAATGTGTTCTTAAGAACGGGCGGCGAGCTTAGATGGGTTTTGCCCAGGCGGTCACAAGATCGCTACAGCCCTCATAAGGCGGAACTTTCTCCTTGCTTTCGCCACATGCCCGGTTGATCGGGCCGCTCTATGTTCCTAAGGCAGCCGAAAGGGGTTTTCGGCGGGAGATGTATATGGTCAAGGCGAGCATCGCGCTGGCGCTCTTCGGGTCGGCCGTCCTGGCG
>DASQTM010000110.1:0-4626 GCA_035641875.1 Microvirga sp.
GCGCCGTTGTGTGGGGCAGGGGCTGGATCGGATGCCCCAGCCGCTCGGCAGCGGCAAAGCGGCCGGTCATCAGGCCCACGGCTGCGCTCTCCACATAGCCCTCGCAGCCCGTGATCTGGCCGGCGAAACGCAGGCGCGGCATGGCTTTGAGACGCAGGGTGCTGTCGAGGAGCTTGGGCGAATTGAGGTAGGTGTTGCGGTGCAGGCCACCGAGCCGCGCGAACTCGGCGTTCTCAAGCCCCGGGATCATCCGGAAGATCTGCGTCTGCTCACCGTATTTCAGCTTGGTCTGGAAGCCCACCATGTTGAACAGGGTGCCAAGGGCATTGTCCTGGCGCAGCTGCACCACCGCATAGGGCTTCCGGTCCGGGTTGTGCGGATCGGTGAGGCCCACCGGCTTCATCGGCCCGTGGCGCAGGGTCTCGCGGCCCCGCTCGGCCATGATCTCGATCGGCAGGCAGCCGTCGAAATAGGGGGTGCTGGCCTCCCATTCCTTGAAGCTGGTCTTGTCGCCTGCGATCAGCGCGTCCACGAAGGCCTCGTACTGCTCCCGGTCGAGGGGGCAGTTGATGTAGTCCGCGCCGGTGCCGCCGGGCCCGGCCTTGTCGTAGCGGGACTGAAACCAGGCCACGTCCATGTTGATGGATTCGCGATAGACGATGGGCGCGATGGCGTCGAAGAAGGCGAGCTCCTTCTCGCCGGTGAGCGAGAGGATCGCCTCCGTCAGGGCAGGCGAGGTGAGGGGGCCGGTGGCCACGATGACGGAGGACCACTCCTCCGGCGGCAGGCCCGCCACTTCGCCGCGCTCGATGGTCACAAGCGGGTGAGCCTCGAGAGCGGCCGTCACGGCCCCGGAGAACCCGTCCCGGTCCACGGCCAGGGCGCCGCCGGCGGGCACCTGATGGGCGTCCCCCTTGGCCATGATGAGGGAGCCGAGGCTGCGCATCTCCTGGTGCAACAGGCCCACCGCATTGATCTCCGGGTCGTCCGAGCGGAAGGAGTTGGAGCAGACGAGCTCGGCGAGCCCGTCCGTCTTGTGGGCGTCGGTGCCGCGCACGGGGCGCATCTCGTGGAGGACCACCGGAACGCCGGCCCCGGCGATCTGCCAGGCCGCTTCCGAACCGGCGAGGCCGCCGCCGACCACATGGATGGGTTCGATCTTGCTCACGCTCATTCTCCTGAATGGGTCTTGTTGACTCCCCAGGGAGCCCTGGTCAAGTTGGGCCGTTTCAACATGCGAGAAGGCTTTGACGCCATGCAATCCAGGCGACCGGTCGTCCTTATAACAGGTGGGAGCCGTGGCATAGGCGCATCCGTGGCGCAACTCGCCGCAGCGCGCGGCTACGACGTGGCGATCACCTACAGGTCGGAGCGTGGCGCCGCCGAGCGGGTGCTCGAAGCCTGCCGCGCCTCGGGCGCCGCGGCCCTGGCCTGCCAGGGGGATGTGGCCGTCGAGGCTGACGTGGTGCGGATGTTCGACGAGGCGGAGGCCGGCCTCGGGCCCCTGTCGCACGTGGTCAACAATGCAGGCGTGACGGGCCGGTCGAGCCCCCTGGCGGAGGCCGCCGCCGAGACGATCCGCACCTGCATCGACATCAATGTGCTCGGCGCGATCTGGGTCGCCCGGGAGGCGGCGCGGCGTCTGTCGCAGAAGCGGGGCGGAGCGGGCGGGACGATCGTCAACATCTCGTCCGTGGCGGCAAGCCTCGGGAGTCCCAACGAGTATGTCTGGTATGCCGCGTCCAAGGGAGCCATCGACTCGCTCACCATTGGCATGGCCCGGGAGCTTGCGGGCGATGGGATCCGGGTCAATGCGGTATCCCCGGGCATGACCAAGACGGACATCCACGAGCGCAGCTCCGGGGACGTGGGCAGGATGGAGCGCCTGCGCCCCTTCATTCCCATGAACCGAATCGGAGAACCCGAGGAAATCGCCGAGGCCGTGCTGTTTCTGATGTCGGATGGGGCGTCCTACATTACAGGGGCCAACCTTCCCGTCTCCGGCGGCCGAGGCTGACCCCGAAAACTCGCCCCAGACAAGCGAACGCCCGCCTTCAGGGGGCGGGCGAGGGCCTTTGCTGCAGTGCAGCGAGATTTACGCGGCAGCGTGGGTGCGGGCGACGCTGTCGATCTGGAAGCGGGTGATGCCGAGATCGTCCAGCTCGCGGTCCGTGAGCAGGGAAAGCTCGCGGACGGTTTCGCGATAACGCATATAGGCGCGGACCTTAGACAGGATGAAGGATACGAACATGATAGGCTCCTAGAAGTTTTCCGACCCTCGTGATCGGCGACGTTTGTTCTTGCGTGTGCAATGCAGCATATAAGTCCATGCAGACCGCTACAGGAGTCACGATAACGTAGATCTGTCATGCTTTAGTCGCATGGCGATTTAATGTTTGTTTAACGGCCTTGCGCTCGAAGCAGGGCTTGGAATGATCAGGGTCAAGCTTGCCGCTGGCCGAGCGCCCTCGACCATGAGATGCAAGGGTCATTCGGACGGGTTCCAGCGCCACCTGAGTCCTTTGCGCGGATCACCTTTGATGAACAAATATTCATCCGGTGTCGGCGAGTAGTCGACAAGTCATCGTTTGTGGAACTCCCAGCATCGGGCCGCGTTTGATCTCCACCTTTTACTTAAGTTTGGAGACGGTTCCATGAAGAAACTCGCTCTTGGGGCGGCTCTTCTGCTGCTCAGCAGTACAGCTTTCGCCCAGGTTTCCACGAATTCGAACACCAGCACGTCAGCCCAGTCGTCGGGATCGGGCGCCTCGACCCAGTCGTCCTCCGATTCGAACACGACGCTGCGCAAGCAATCGAGCGGTCAGGAGCAATCCAAGACCGAAACCACGGGCGCGACCCGCAGCCAAGCCCAGAGCAGCCAGTCCACGGACACGCAGACCAATGTCCGCTCCCGTGAAAGCAGCAACACCAGTGTGGGCGTCGGGATCGAGACCCGCGAGCGTCGGGGCGTCTCGGTCCGCTCCCGCACGGAGGTGGAGGAGCCCAGCGTTTCCGTCACCCGCCGCCGCACCGTGACGAGCGTTGAAGAGCCGGAAACCACAGTGGTGAAGAAGAAGCGGGCTACCAAGAAGGTGGTGCTGAAGAAGAAGCGGCCCTCTACCAAGGTCGTGACCAAGAAGCGCCGCTATCAGGTGGTGGACGAGCCGGTGGAGGTCCGTCGCCGCAGCACGGTTCGCCGCTACGAGGAGGTCAACGAGCCCAGCGTGTCCGTGAACCGCCGCACCACCATCCGCCAGACCCGCGAGTCCCAGCCGAGCGTGGGCGTCTCCGTGGAGCAGCGCCGCAACTCCACCGACACGAATGTCTCGACCACCCGTCAGCGTTCGACGACCTCGCCGGAGTCGACCGGAACGGTCTCGACCCGCAGCCAGGGAAGCAGCAACGACGCTTCGAGCAGCAGCAACTCCAGCAGCGGCAACAGCAGCACGACGAAGATGCCCGTGCAACAGCAGGGTGGTTCCTCGTCCGGCAGCAGCGCCCCTCAATAAGAGTTTGTCATGCGTTGAGCGAAGGGGCCGGGAAACCGGCCCCTTTTGCCGTTCCACCCTGGGACTGAGGCACGCTCATAAGGGGACGCCCGCCGGCCTTGCGTTCACGAACGTGTGAATCCGGCCCCGCTTTCTGGCCGTTAATCGAAACGCATCTTTCCGAAACTTTGGCCAGACGCTGACGTTAGCCACCTGACCTTACGGCAGGACATTCCTAGGTCTGCCGAACAACGGAGAGTTTTCATGCGACACATTCTTCTGACGGCCGCCCTCGGTCTTGCCCTCGGCGCCACCGGCGCCATCGCCCAGACCGCGGCTCCTGTGCCGAACGCCAGCGGCTCGCAAACCACCAATCCCGGCTCCTACGGCGACACCAAGAGCCCAGGCGCCGCAATGCCGATGCAGGGCCAGGCCGGCACGACAGGGAATTGCGCTCCGGTTCCGAACGCCAGCGGCTCGCAGCGGACAAACCCCTGCGACTACGGCTCCACCGCCAACGCCCCCGGCGCTCAGCAGGGCACCGGCGCCGCCCCCACCGCAACCGGCTCCGTCGCCCCGGTTCCGAACGCTAGCGGCTCGCAGACCACGAACCCCGCGAGCATCGGCAACACGAAGCCCTGAGGCTTGGTGCTTCATCGATAAAAGCCCCATCCGGGTCATCCCGGATGGGGCTTTTCCATATGGGACGCCCCTCGACAGACGACGCAGCTTTCAACGGGACGGTCACCGTAACCCCTCGGCGCGGATCACCGCGCGCAGGGGGCCGTAATCGGTGGGCTTGCGCACTTCGACCTGGACGCGCCCCCTGACCCTCGTCTCGTAGGAATCGGATGCACGGGTGCGGGGCGACCCCACCACCGCATCCGCGCCGACCCGTCCGCTGATGCGCACGCAGGCGTCGGAATTCTGGAGCGCCGCAAAGCCGGGCGGGCAGGGCGCTGCCGCATGGGCTTGGCCGAAGGGGGCCAGACTTGCAAGAACGAGAGCCGCCGGGAGACAAAGCTTCATCGAGGTGCCTTCATGGACGCGCCGAGGCCACGTTAGCCCAGGGAGCGCTCGGAATGAAGCACGGCGCGTCCGGCCCTACCAGCCCCTGAATCCGCTGTGGCGGACGCGG
>DASQTM010000111.1:0-5258 GCA_035641875.1 Microvirga sp.
CCCTGGCCGTGCTCGGGCCCATGCCGTCCGCCGATCAGCAGCATCGGGCCGAGGCCTCCGGAGTAAGGCTTATCCCGACGGGCCTGCCCCTCGACTGGATAGCCGACAGGCGGGACGAGGTTGAGGAGGCCGGACGGGCCATCGGTCGCCTGGCGGCAGCGATCGGACCCGACATCGTTCACCTCAATGCTCCCGCCCTAGCCGCGAGCGCAAGCTTTCCCTCCCCGGTAGTCTCGGTCTGCCATTCGTGCGTGGCCACTTGGTGGCAGGCGGTCCGCGGCGGCGCGCTGCCAGAAGCCTTCATGTGGCGGACCGAGCTCGTCAGGCGAGGGTATCGGTCCGCCAGCATGCTGCTTGCTCCCACATCGGCCTTCGCCGATGCGACAGCGCTTTGCTACGATCTCGCGAAGACGCCGCGTGTCGTCAAGAATGGGCGGCGCACCCTGACACCAAGCGAGACTGTTTCACCGAGACCCTTCGTGTTCACGGCCGGACGCCTGTGGGATGAGGGCAAGAACCTTGCAAGCATCGACCGCGCGGCCGCTCGCCTCTCGATCCCGGTGCTGGCCGCTGGGCCGCTCCAGGGGCCCAACGACGCCCGCGTCGAAGCCCGGCATGTGGCGGCTCTCGGCCGGTTGAGCGATGCGGACGTTGCGCGGTATCTGAGCGCAAGGCCGATCTTCCTTTCGGCTGCCCGCTACGAGCCCTTCGGGCTGGCCGTTCTCGAAGCGGCGCAGACGGGATGCGCTCTCGTTCTGTCGGATATTCCAACATTCCGTGAGTTGTGGGACGGCGCTGCGGTCTTCGTCCCGCCTGATGACGACCGGGGCATGGCAGCCGCGATCGAGCGCCTTGCGGGGGATGCTAACGAGCGCAACCGCATGGGCGAGGTCGCCAGGAGCAAGGCGGCAGACTACAGCGTGGAGGCCATGAGCGCAGGGGTGTTGTCAGCCTATCGTTCCGTGCTTTCCCCGAAGAGCCCCGGTCTTTCCCTTGAGGGAGCCGCTGCATGAAGTTCGTCTATTTCACCCACTCCCTCGCCTCCTGCTGGAACCACGGCAACGCCCATTTTCTCAGGGGCGTTCTGCGCGATCTGATCTATCGCGGACATGAGGTCGTAGCCTTTGAGCCCGCAGAGGCCTGGAGTCTGGACAACCTGCTGAAGGATCATGGCGAGACGGGGCTCGACGCCTATCGCGGCCTTTATCCCGAGCTCACGTCGGAGACCTTCCCGCCCGACATCGATCTGGACGCGTCGTTGAGCGATGCGGACGTGGTGATCGTCCATGAGTGGAACGAGCCCTGGCTCGTGGCCGCCATCGGAAAGCTCCGTCGCAAGGGCGCTCCGTTCACGCTTCTCTTCCATGATACGCACCACCGGGCGGTGAGCGACCCGGATGCGATCCGGCAGTTCGATCTCGACGGCTATGACGGCGTGCTCGCCTTCGGCGAGACGCTGGCGGAGGTCTATCGCCGCTGGGGCTGGGGCAACCGGGTCCATGTGTGGCACGAAGCTGCCGATACCCGACTATTCCATCCTCCTGCCGAAGAGACGAAGCGGGAAGGTCTCGTGTGGATCGGCAACTGGGGCGACGACGAGCGCAGCGCCGAGTTGGAAAGCTTTCTGTTCAGGCCCGCAAGGACGGTCGGGTTGCCGCTCGAGATCTACGGGGTTCGGTATCCCGATCACGCCCTGGCCATGCTCGAGCGATACGGCGTGGCCTACCGGGGCTGGCTCCCCAACGCCCGCGCGCCGGAGATCTTCGCAAGGCATCTGGCGACGGTGCATGTGCCGCGCCGCTTCTATGTCGACATGCTTCCGGGCATTCCGACGATCCGCGTGTTCGAGGCGCTGGCCTGCGGCATTCCTCTCGTGTCCGCGCCATGGCGCGATTCGGAAGGGTTGTTCACGCCCGGCGCCGATTATCTGGTGGCCGAGAACGAAGACCAGATGGAGCGCCATCTCAACGCCATCCGTCACGATGCGGATCTGCGCCGCGCCCTCGTGGAGAACGGATTGGCCGCGATCCGCAACCACCATTCCTGCGCTCACCGGGTCGATCAGCTTCTCGCCATTCTCGCCATGCCCGGCGCCGTAGCGCCGATGGAGATGCTCGCATGAAGATCGCCTTCTACGGTTCCAGCCTCCTGTCCTCGTACTGGAACGGCGCCGCCACCTACTACCGCGGCCTCCTGAGCGACCTCGCGCGGCGGGGCTACGGCATCACCTTCTATGAGCCGGACGCCTTCGACCGTCAGAAGCACCGCGACATCGACCCGCCGGAATGGGCGGACGTGAAGGTCTATCCCGCCACCGAGGAGGCCATGCGCGGCATGGTCGCGGAGGCTGCAAAGGCCGATGTGGTGGTGAAGGCCTCGGGGGTCGGCGTGTTCGACAACGAACTCCTGGAGGGCGTGGCGGCCGCATCGCGGCCTGACGCCATCCGCATCTTCTGGGATGTGGATGCGCCGGCCACCCTTGCGGAGCTGCGCGAGAGCCCCGATCATCCTCTGCATCGCACCATGCCGGCCCTCGACCTTGTGCTCACCTACGGCGGCGGTCCTCCTGTGATCGCGGCCTATGAAGGTTTCGGCGCGCGCCGCTGCATCCCAATCTACAACGCGCTCGATCCGACAACCCACCATCCGGTCCCTGCAGACGACCGATTCAAGGCCGACCTGTCTTTCCTCGGCAACCGCTTGCCCGACCGCGAGGCTCGCGTGGAGCAGTTTTTCCTGGAGCCGGCAGCGCGCCTGCCGAACCGCAGCTTCCTGATCGGCGGCAACGGCTGGGAGACGAAGGGCATGCCCTCGAACGTGCGCCATATCGGCCATGTCTATACCCGCGATCACAATGCCTTCAACACGAGCCCGCTCGCGGTTCTCAACATCGCCCGCGACTCCATGGCCACGACCGGGTTCTCGCCGGCCACCCGGGTGTTCGAGGCGGCAGGCGCCGGCGCCTGCCTGATCACCGATGCCTGGGTCGGCTTGGAGCTCTTCCTGAAAGAGGGCGAGGAGGTGCTGGTGGCCCGGGACGGCAAGGACGTGGCCGAGCATGTGGAGACCCTGACGCCGGAGCGGGCCAAGGCCATCGGCGATGCGGCGCGGGTGCGGATCATGGCCGAGCACACCTATGCCCGCCGTGGGGCCGAAGTCGACGTGCTTCTGCGCCAACAGGCGTCCCAGAAGCGCGAAAGGAGCGTGGCGTGAACGGGCTGCGCGTCATTGTCCTGGGCCTGAGCCTGTCGTCGTCGTGGGGCAACGGTCACGCGACCACTTTCCGGGCCCTGCTGAAGGCGTTCGCGGCCCGGGGGCACGACGTGCTGTTCCTGGAGCGTGACGTGCCTTGGTACGCCGCCCACCGCGATCTGGCCGACCCCGATTTCTGCCGTCTGGAATTTTATTCGAGCGTCGGGGATCTCGAACGCTATCGCGGCCTGATCGCTGATGCCGACGCGGTGGTCGTCGGCTCGTATGTGCCGGACGGCGTCGAGGCAGGACGTTGGGTTCAGCGCAACGCACGGGGCGTTGTGGCCTTCTACGATATCGACACGCCGGTCACCCTGGCGAAGCTGGAGCGGGGCGATTACGAGTACCTCTCGCCTCAGCTCATCCCGGATTACGACGTCTATTTCTCCTTCACCGGCGGACCCACCCTCGATCTCCTGATGGACCGATACGGCTCCCCGGCCGCACGAGCCCTGTATTGTTCCGTCGATCCCGAGCTTTACCCCGCCCTCGATCGCAGCAAGCTCTGGGACCTGAGCTATCTCGGCACCTATAACCCCGACCGGCAGCCGACCCTGGAGCGCCTGCTCATCGAACCAGCCCGGCGCGCGCCGCATCTCTCCTTCGTCGTGGCGGGGCCGCAATACCCGGCCGGCATCGACTGGCCGGCGAACGTGGAGCGCATCGATCACGTGCCGCCGAGCGAGCACCCGGCGTTTTATGCGCAGAGCCGCTTCACGCTCAATGTCACCCGCGCCGATATGATCCGCGCCGGCTTCAGCCCCAGCGTGCGCCTCTTCGAGGCGGCGTCCTGCAAGACGCCGATCATTTCCGACATCTGGGACGGCATCGATACCCTCCTTGCTCCCGGCCGCGAGATCCTGCTCGCCCAGAGTCCGGATGATGTTCTTGGCGTTCTCGGCACCTGGCCCGAGGCGCGGCGCAACGCCCTCGGAGAGGCCGCGCATCGAAGGATTTTGTCCGAACACACGGCAGCCCATCGAGCAGGCGCTTTGGAGAGCGGCTTGCGGGAGGCCATAGGCCGGCCGCGGAAGGAGTATCGTCTCGCCATGGAAATCGGCGTCTGACGCGATGAATAGATTCTAAGAACCGACGTTGAACAAACGCCAAGCTTCAACGTTGGACGAACAAAGGTATGTACCTTGAGACCGGGTTTTCGGTGCTCTGAGTAGGAGATCGTCTTCATGAAGAATGGCAAAAGCAAGCACGTTCTTGTCGCGGGCGGAGCCGGTTTCCTGGGGTCTCACCTGTGTGACGCTCTCTTGAGCGAAGGCGCTCACGTCACTGCCGTGGACAGCTTTCTGACAGGACGCAAGCAGAATCTGCGTCATCTCGAGCGGGAGCCGCGTTTCGATCTCATCGAGTGCGATATCATCAAGCCGCTGCCGGCGCAGCTGCGCGCGAAGCGGATGAAGGTCGACGAGATCTTCAATCTCGCATGCGCAGCGTCGCCTCCGCACTACCAGGCCAATCCCGAGCACACGATGCTCACCAGCGTCGTCGGCACGCACAACCTTCTCACCCTTGCGGAGAGCACAGGGGCGCGCTTCTTCCTGGCCTCCACCAGCGAGATCTATGGAGACCCCGAGGTTCACCCGCAAAAGGAAACCTATTGGGGCAATGTGAACCCCACCGGCCCGCGCGCCTGCTACGACGAAGGCAAACGGGCGGCCGAGACGCTCACCTTCGACTTCGCCCGCTCGGAACGGGCCGACGTGCGCGTCGCGCGGATCTTCAACACCTATGGTCCGCGCATGCGCGCGGATGACGGCCGCGTGGTCTCCAACGTGATCTGCCAAGCCTTGGCCGGGGACGACATCACGATCTACGGCGACGGAAGTCAGACCCGGTCCTTCTGCTACGTATCCGATCTCGTGGAAGGTTTCCTGCGCCTCATGGCCTATCAGGGAGAGTTCCCAGGAGCCGTGAACCTGGGCAATCCCGTCGAACTCACCGTAGGCGATCTCGCGAAACGGGTTCTTGCCATGACGGGCTCCTCATCGCCG
>DASQTM010000112.1:0-3946 GCA_035641875.1 Microvirga sp.
CGCCCACGAGCCTGGTATAGCCGGGAATCGGCACGGAGCAGTCGTTATAGGGCTGCTTCGCGTCGTTCGGGATCTCAAGCTCCTGCTGGAACAGCGAGTAGCGCAGGGTCAGGGTGAACTCTTCCGTGAACGGCAGGCCGAGGCGGAGCTGACCGCCTGTCACCCGGTTCTCGTAGCGGGAATACTTGGTCTGGTCGCTGAACTTGGAGAACAGGTCGATGCCCGCCGCCATCCGGTAGCCGAGGAAGTACGGCTCGGTGAAGGAGAAATCGATGCCGTTGCTGCGCTGTCCCAGCTGGCCCGCCAGGCGCACATACTGACCGCGGCCGAGGAAGTTCGACTCGCTGACCGCAACCTCGCCGATGAAACCGTCGTTGGTCGAATAGCCGCCGGAGATCGAGAAGGCGCCGGTGGACTGATCCTCCACATCCACGTTCACGACGACGCGGTCGGGGGCGGAGCCGGGCTCGTTGGAGACGCGGACGCGCTTGAAGTAACCCAGGTTGTTGAGCCGTCGCTCGGCGCGGTCGAGCAGCACCCGGTTGTAGGCGTCGCCCTCGCCGAGTTCGAACTCGCGGCGGATCACGTAGTCGCGGGTGCGGCTGTTGCCGCGCACGTTGATGCGCTCGATGTAGATGCGGGGACCGTCCTCGACCACGTAGCCGAGATTGATGGTCCGGGTCGCCGGGTCGCGGGTGCCGACCGGGCGCACCAGCGCGAAGGGGTTGCCCTGGCGGGCGACGCTGGTCGTGATGTTCTGCAGGGACTTCTGCACGGCGTCGGCGTTGTAGACGGAGCCAGAAGACGTGGCGATGCTGCCGCGCAGGGCCTCCGCGTTCACGCCGGGAAGGCGGGAATCGACGCTGATGCTGCCGATGCGGTACTGCTCGCCCTCTTCCACTCCGATCGTCACGATGTAGCCGCCCGCGTTCGGGTCGAAGGTCACGTCGTTCGAGACGATCCGGAAGTCGGCATAGCCGTTCTTGAGATAGTAGCGGCGGATCAGTTCGAGGTCGTTGGCGATGCGATCCGGATCGTAAACGTCCGAGGTCTTGAGGAAGCTCAGGAGGTTCGTCTCGGTGGTCTGCATGACGCCGCGCAGGCGGCCCGACGAAACCTGGTTGTTGCCGACGAAGCGGATCTCCTTCACGCCGGTCTTGTCGCCCTCGACGATCGTATAGACCACGTCCACGGTGCCGTTCGGAAGATCGACGATCCGGGGCGTCACCTGGGCGAGGCCGCGGCCGGAACGACGGTAGGCCTCCAGGATTCCCTGAACGTCCGCATCCACGGTGGCCTGATTGTAGGGAGTACGAGCCCTCACCTGGAGATTGGCCTCGATCTGAGCCTTCTCCACCCGCCGGTTGCCTTCGATGGCAACGCGGTTGATGAGGGGACCCTGAGCGGCGACGGCGCGGCGGTTTGCGCGATTCACCTGCTGAGCAAGAGCGCCGTCCGCAGCGGCAAGCCCAGCCATCAGTGCGCTCATGGCGATTACTGCGGTGGCGGCCGATTTCTTCCGGCGTAGCGTGGTCGTCGACATCATCAACTGGCCCGTTCTTTAAATCTTTTACATCGCGGGTTTCCCCGCAGGCTTGAGACAATGGTCCCAAACCTTATCGGTGCGGTTCCGCTTGTACAAACTTTCACCGTCCTTGCAAACGGCTCATTCCCCAACCCGGGGGCGATTTTTACCCTGCGTGGCGTCCTTGTCACGTTCCGGGGGCGAGAAAACTTGTGCCAAGGTGAACAAGATCATTCCAAGTGGCGAACAGCATGAGCATCGCCACAATGGCGAATCCAATCCTGAAGCCGATTTCCTGGGCTTTTTCGCTCAAGGGACGTCCGCGAACCGCCTCGATGGCGTAGAACAGCAGATGCCCGCCGTCGAGCAGCGGAATGGGGAAAAGGTTAATGAGCCCTATCGACACGGACATGAAGCCGATGAGGCTGACGAGGCTGTAGACCCCGCCCAGGTCGAATGCCGTGCCGGACACCCTGGCGATGCCGATCGGCCCCGAGAGCTGATCGGTCGATTCCCAGCCCAGAATCAGGCGGCGGATGAAGTTGAGGGTCCTGTCGACCAGGTTCCAGGTCTCGACCGCGCCGGCCTTCAGGGCGCCCCAGGCCGAATAGGACAGGCGCCTGACGGAGGCGGGATCCCTGGAGGCCTCGACCCCGAGCTTGCCGACGCGCTGCTTCCCAAAGGGAGTTGACCTCAGGTCGAATTCCGGAATCGCGTTCAAGGTCACCGTCTGTCCGGCCCGCTCGACCGTGAAGGTCAGAGCCTCGCCGCCGCTGGAGCTGACGAGGCGCACCATGTCCTCGAAGGCGTCGATCCTCCTGCCGTTGATGGACAGGACCCGGTCCTGCGCCTGGAAGCCCGCCTTCTCGGCGGCGCTCCCCGTCTGGACGACCTCGATCCGCGGCTCCAGGACAGCGCGGCCGTTGAAATAGTTGAAGCCGGCGAAAATCGCGATGGCCAGGATGAAATTGGCGATCGGTCCCGCCGCCACGATGGCGGCGCGCTTGGCCACATTCTTGTGGGGAAAACTCACCGCCCGCTGCTCGGGGGTCATCCCGTCGAGGTTCTCCTGGTCCGGAACGCTGGCCGCGTTGAGATCGCCAACGAACTTCACGTAACCACCAAGGGGAATGGCAGAGAGCTTCCAACGGGTTCCATGCTTGTCGGTCCATCCGAGAAGCTCGCGTCCGAATCCGATGGAAAAGGCCGTCACCCCAACCCCGCAGAGCCGCCCGACCCAGAAATGGCCGAATTCGTGGACGAACACGACAACCGTCAGAACCACCAGGAACGCGAGCAGCGTCATCCCCAGGGAGCCGGTCGCCCCGCCGATCATTGAAACCACGTCCATCATCGTCCCTTTCACGCGCCCTTGAGCCGCGTCGTTTCAGCAGGATCGGCGATCATCCGCCGCGCCACCTGCCGGGCCTCGTCATCGATCGCAAGAGCATCCGCGACCGTGGCGGGCGCACCGACATTTCTTCGCATGAGAATTGAGCATACCGTCTCAACTATCTTAGAAACATCATAAAATCCAATGTGGCCAGCCATGTACGCTTCAACGGCGATCTCGTTGGCGGCGTTCAGGATCGTCGGCATGGCTCCGCCTGAAGCGAGTGCGGCCTTGGCAAGCGACAGGCACGGGAACCGTGTCTCATCGGGTTTCTCGAAGCTTAAATGGCCAATCGCGGCAAGATCGAGACGGGGCAGGTCCATGGCCAGCCGCCCCCCGTCGCGCAGGGCATTGGCGATGGGCACCTTCATGTCCGGCAGGGCAAGCCCCGCCGTCAGGGCGCCGTCGCTCCACTGGACGAGGCCGTGGACGATGGCCTCCGGGTGGACCAGCACGTCCAGGCGCTCAGGCTCAAGGTCGAAGAGGTGATGCGCTTCAATCAGTTCCAGCCCCTTGTTCATCAAGGTGGCGGAGTCGATGTTGATCTTCGACCCCATGGACCAGACCGGATGGGCCGAGGCTTCCTTGGCGCTGGCGATTGCGATGCGCTCCCGCGTCCAGGTGCGGAACGGGCCGCCGGTGGCGGTGATCACCGCCTTTTCCACATCCCCGTTCCGGCCTGCGGCCAGGGCCTGATCCAGGGCGTTGTGCTCTGAGTCCACCGGCATGATCTCGACGCCGAGACGGCGCGCATCGGCCATGAAGGCAGCGCCGGCGCAGACCAGGCTCTCCTTGTTGGCAAGGGCAATCCGCCTCCCCGGCTTGAGGGCCGCATGGGTCGGACGCAGGCCTGCGGTTCCGCTGATGGCGGCCAGAACCACATCCGCCTCGCGCTCCACCGCCTCAATGACGGCGGACGAGCCTGCGCCGCTCCCAATGCCGCTTCCGGACAAGGCCTGCCCGAGGGCTGCGCCGCCGCGTTCGTCGGCCAGGGCCGCGAATCTGGCCCCCAGACGCCGGGCCATGGC
>DASQTM010000113.1:0-4406 GCA_035641875.1 Microvirga sp.
TTCCATGCTAAAGGCTCCTCGCAGCGGGCGCTCCGCCGCGTTCAGGTGAGATGATCGCCAAGCGGCGTCAGCGGTTGGACAGGCGGCCGATAAAGCTCTCGACCGTGGGCAGGATGCGCTGAACGATGATCTCGACCCCCCTGGCCGTCGGGTGGAGGCCGTCGGGCAGGTTGAGGGATCGCTCGCCTGCGACTCCATCCAGGAAGAAGGGGTAGAGCACAAGGCCGTGCCTTTTCGCAATGTCCGGATAGAGGCTGTCGAATTTCTGCACGTAATCCGGCCCGAGATTGCGCGAGGCGTACATGCCGGCCAGCATCACCGGGATGTTGCGCGCCTTCAGGCGCTCGACGATGGCCCCGATGGATTTTCTCGTGAGCGACGGGTCGAGCCCGCGCAGCATGTCGTTGGCGCCGAGCTCCACGATCACTCCGTCCGTCCCGTCGGGCACCGACCAGTCGAGCCGGTCGAGGCCGCCCGAGGAGGTGTCGCCGGACACGCCCGCGTTGGCGATCTCCACCCGGTAGCCCTTGGCCTTCAAGGCCCGCTCCAGCACCGCCGGGAAGGCGGCCTCCTGGGGCAGGCCGTAGCCGGCCGTGAGGCTGTCGCCCAGGGCCACGAGGCGCAGGGGCTGGCCTTGCGCCAGAGGGGCGGACAAGGGGGCGATCATGACGGCAAGGGCCGCCGCACACGCAAAAATGATCGTCATGAACGGGCCTGATTGGCGCTTCATCGGTAGGCTTCCCATATGTGCCGGACTACATCGAACGTCTCGAAGGACTTCCAACAGATCGGGTGACTGGGCATGCAGGACAAGGCCATCGCGCTGCACGATGTGGATTTGAGCCTCGGGCGCGGGGCCGCGCGGGTGCATATCCTCAAGGGAATCTCCCTCGGCATCAACCGGGGCGAGGCGGTGGGTCTCGTGGGCCCCTCGGGCTCGGGAAAATCGACCCTTCTCATGCTCATGGCCGGGCTCGAACGCCCGGATTCGGGCAGGATCGTCGTCGACGGCACCGATCTGGCCGCCCTGGACGAGGACAGGCTGGCGCGCTTTCGCGGCCGGCGGATCGGCATCGTGTTCCAGTCCTTCCACCTGGTTCCCACCATGACGGCTCTGGAAAACGTGGCCCTGCCCCTGGAGTTGGCCGGCGAAGGAGACGCGTTCGAGCGCGCCAGGGCCGAATTGCAGGCGGTGGGCCTCGGGCATCGCTTCCAGCATTACCCGGCGCAGCTCTCGGGCGGCGAGCAGCAGCGGGTGGCCATCGCCCGCGCCATCGTGTCGAATCCGGCGATCCTGGTGGCGGACGAGCCCACCGGCAACCTGGACGAGAAGACGGGCGAGTCGATCATCGACCTGCTGTTCGCCCTCAAGCGCGACCGGGGCGCGACCCTGGTTCTCGTGACCCACGATCTCAACCTCGCCCGCCTCTGCGACCGCATGGTGCGCCTGCGCTCGGGCCATATCGAGGCCGATGCGGCCTCGGCCGTGGCCTGAGGGGAGGGGCTCATGCACGGAACCTTGCCCGCCTCGCCCCCGCAGGGCCGGAAGCCCGCCTCGTCCCTGCCGCTCCTGCTGCGCCTGGCCCTGCGCGAGCTGCGCGGCGGCCTGAAGGGTTTTGGGATCTTTCTCGCCTGCATTGCGCTGGGCGTCGCGGCGATCGCCGGCGTCTCGTCCCTGTCGCGGTCCCTGACGGAGGGGATTTCCCGGGAGGGCCGCCGGATCCTCGGTGGCGACATGGCCTTTTCCCTGCTGCAGCGGGAGGCCAGCGAGGCCGAGCGGGCCTTTCTCGCCTCGAAGGGCGGGGTGAATTCCATCGCGTCCATGCGCGCCATGGCGATTGCCGGCGAGAAGGGCTCCGCCCTGGTGGAGATGAAGGCGGTCGACGCGGGCTATCCCGCCATCGGCGCTCTGGACACCGATCCCCCGCTCGCTCCGCCGGACCTCTTCGCGGAGAGAAACGGCGCATTCGGCGCCGCCGCCGATCCGGCGCTCCTCGCCCGCCTCGACCTGAACGTGGGCGACCGGGTCACCGTGGGCGCGGCGACGGTCGAGCTGCGCGCGAGCCTGGTCTCGGAACCGGACAAGATCGCCAGCGGCATCGGCTTCGGGCCGCGCCTCCTCCTGTCCCAGGAGGCCGTGCGGGCGACGGGCCTGATCCAGCCCGGCAGCCTCGTGCGCTGGACCTACCGGCTGCTGCTTCCGCCCGCCCTCTCCACCGACGAGGGGCTGGCGGGGATCGAAGCGGAGGCCAACCGCGCCCTGCCGGAGGCGGGATGGAACATCCGCACCCGCGTCAATGCGGATCCGCGCTTCGCCAAGAACATCGAGCGCTTTACCCAGTTCCTCACCCTCGTCGGCCTCACCGCCCTTCTGGTCGGCGGCGTGGGCGTCGCCAACGCGGTGCGCGGCTTCGTGGACCGCAAGCGCGCCTCCATCGCCACCCTCAAGAGCCTGGGCGCTCCCGGCGGGCAGGTGGTGATGCTCTATCTCGTCCAGGTGATGATGATCGCCCTTGTGGGCGTGGGCATCGGCCTCGTGGTGGGGGGAGCCCTGCCGTTCATCGTCACCGGGCTTTTCGGCCACCTCCTGCCGATCCCGATCCGGCCGGTGATCGCCGTGAGCGAGCTCGGCGTCGCGCTGCTCTACGGCGTTCTCACCTCCCTCGTGTTCGCCCTGGCTCCCCTGGGCCGCGCCCATGACGTGCCGGTGTCGGGGCTGTTCCGGGACCAGGTCGATCCGGAGCGGCGCTGGCCGCGCCGGCGCTACCTCGCGGCCCTGGGGCTTTCCGTCGCCGCCCTCGTGGGGCTTGCGGTCTTCGCGGCCTATGACCGGCGGATCGCCCTGATGTTCGTGGCCGCCGCCGCCGGGTCCTTCGTGCTGCTGCGCCTCGTCGCCATGGGGATCATGGCCCTGGCCCGCCGCCTGCCCCGGCCGCGCCGGACCGCGCCCCGGCTCGCGCTGGCCAATATCCACCGGCCCGGCGCGCTCACCCCCTCCCTGGTGCTGTCGCTGGGGCTCGGCATCACCTTGCTGGTGACGCTCGCGCTCATCGACGCCAATCTCACCCGCCAGCTCCAGCAGACCCTGCCGGAGCGGGCGCCGAGCTTCTTCTTCCTCGACATTCCCAACCCTCAGGCCGACGCCTTCGAAGGCTTCCTGAAGGGCCAGGCGCCCGAGGCGCATCTGGAGCGGGTGCCGATGATGCGCGGGCGGCTCGTGACCCTGGGCGGGCGGCCCGTGGCCGAGATCAAGGCCAACGAGGACGTGTCCTGGGTGCTGGACGGCGACCGGGGCATCACCTACGCCAGAACCCCTCCGGAAGGCTCGCGCCTGGTGGAGGGCGAGTGGTGGCCGGAGGATTACCGGGGCAAGCCGCTGGTGTCCTTCGACCACAAGATCGCCGAGGGCCTGGGCCTGAAGCTGGGCGACGAGATCACCGTCAACGTGCTCGGGCGCAACATCTCGGCCACCATCGCCAACCTGCGCCAGGTGGAATGGCGCTCGCTGGGGATCAACTTCGTCATGGTGTTCTCGCCCAACACCTTTGCGGGCGCGCCGCACACGCATCTGGCCACCGTCACCTTCCCCAACGGCTCCGACGCGGCCCTCGACCGGCGGATCCTGCGCAGCTCGGCGCAGGAATATCCCATGGTGACGAGCGTGCGGGTGAAGGATGCGCTCGAGGCGGTGAACGACGTGGTCTCGCAGCTCATCACGGCGATTCGCGGGGCAAGCTCCATCGCGCTGATCGCCAGCCTGCTGGTGCTGGCCGGCGCCCTGGCGGCGGGGCACCGGGCGCGCCTCTACGATGCGGTGGTGCTCAAGACCCTGGGGGCGACCCGCGCCCGGCTGCTCTCGGCCTATGCCCTGGAATACGGGCTGCTCGGCCTCGCCACGGCAATCTTCGGCCTGCTGGCGGGAGGCGTGGCGGCTTATTTCATCATCACGCGGGTGATGAACCTAAGCTTTGCCTTAGACTTGTCGGGCGCCCTGCTGGCCTCCGCCCTGGCGGTTCTGGTGACGGTGGGCCTCGGGCTCATGGGCACCTGGCGGATCCTGAGTCAAAAGCCGGCTCAATACTTGCGAAACCTTTAAGGTCGCGGACATCCGCCCGGCGTTATAAGGAAGCCGCCGATCCTTCTCGGGAGCAGCATCTCCTCTGCTCCTGATTATTCTTTTTCACGATGGCTTGAAGCTTGACCCTGCCTCTTGCGCAACCGGGCCCCACCCCTCATATTTTGGGTGTCGCCGGCAAAACGGCGATGAGGGCTGACCTTTCAGCCTTTCGAGGGAACATCAACGGACAGCGTGAGAAAGGACTCTGATGCAACCGTATGAGCAAAACCAAACCGCCTATGGCACCGGCTTTGCCCGGACGGCAGCACAGGTCGACCAGGGCCTGCGC
>DASQTM010000114.1:0-6126 GCA_035641875.1 Microvirga sp.
CCTCAGCGGACGGTTCCTATGACTGGAATAGGTTTGAGCCTGCTGTTTTCAGAACAGGATCAGAACAGGCATTGGCAAAAAAGCTGGCAAAAATCCAATCATGCCGTTTGCCCCGGAAGGCCAGTAAGCAAATTTATTTGATTTTTCAAAGGCTTAATGTGGCTGGGGGACCTGGATTCGAACCAAGACTAGCGGAGTCAGAGTCCGCTGTTCTACCATTAAACTATCCCCCACCGAAGCAATTGAAATCAGACGCCTTTTGGAGAGGTTCTCGATCCTGGGCGAAGGTTTCAATCCCGCATCGGGGACGGCGTGGAGATAGGGTGCTTTTCGGCCTGTGTCAACAGGCCCGACCGGCTCCTTCGGGAGCCTGCCCGCAAACTTGGTCGCTCCCGCGTCGGCCCCGAGGTGGAGCTTCGACGTTGGCCCGGCCCGCAGGCTGCCGGCGTCAGCCCTCCAGATCCGTCTTGAGTCGGTCGAGCAGGTTGACGGCGCGGGCCGCATGGGGACCGATCCAGCGGTCGTGGATGTGCTTGATCGGCAGCGGGTTCAGGTGGTTCCAGCGCTCGCGCCCCTCCCGCTTGACGATCAGGAGGTCCGCTGCTTCCAGAACCTTCAGGTGCTGCATCACGGTGCAGCGGTCCAGGGCCGGGAAGCGCGCGCAGAGCTCGCCCGTGGTCTGCGGGCGGTCCTTGAGGACGTCGAGGATTTCCCGGCGGGTGGAGGCGGACAAGGCCTTGAACACCAGGTCGCTCTGAGCATCGCTTGACATGTTATGTTTTTATAACATGATGCCAGGCTGCACAAGGAGCCCCATCATGAACCTCACCTTCAAGGTGGCCGCCAGGATCGCCAGGCCGGTGGCCGAGGTGTTCGAGGCCGTCGTCGATCCTGCGGAGCTTTCGCGCTACTTCACCACGGGCGGGGCCAAGGGACGCATCGAGACCGGCGCGACCGTGTATTGGGATTTCCACGATTTTCCGGGAGCGTTCCCGGTCTGGGTGGTGGAGGTGGTGCCGGAGCGGCGGATCGTTCTGCAATGGGAGGCGAACGACGGCGCTCCGTCCGAGGGCGACGAGGCGGTGACCGCATCCGCCGGCTACAGGACGACCGTGACCATGACCTTCGAGCCGCTCGAGGACGGCCGCACCCTGGTGGCCATCGCCGAGGAGGGCTGGCGCGAGACCGAGACCGGCCTCAAGGCGTCCTACGGCAATTGCCAGGGGTGGACGCAGATGCTCTGCGCCCTCAAGGCCTACAAGGAGCACGGCATCAACCTGCGCGAGGGCATGTTCAAGTAGGGTGTGCGGTCCGGTCGGAGCTCCCGATCAGGGGCCGGTCGCGTCCGGGCGCCGGGAGACCTGGTGCAGCAGGCGCGAGAGTTCCTCGATGGGATAGGGCTTCTGCAGGAGTTCGAAGCCGCGCCGGCCTTCCTCCACCAGCTCGTGGCTGTAGCCGGATGTCAGGATCACCGGCAGGCCAGGGTAGAGACGCCGGATTTCCTGGCCCAGTTCGATGCCGCTCTTGCCGGGCATGAGCACATCGGAGAACACCACGTCGACGGGCAAGCCTCCTGCGAGCAGGGCGAGGGCTTCGTCGGCATTAGCCGCCCAGGTCGTCTCGTAGCCGAGGTCCTGTAGCATCTGGGTGGAGAACGTGCCCACCCCCACGTTGTCCTCGACCACGAGCACCCGCCGGCCATCGCCGGTGTCCTCCTGGGCCGGCCCTCTCGCGCTGGCCTGCGCCTCCGCCATCTTGCGCTCGACCTGGGGCAGGTAGAGGGTGAATGTGGCGCCCCGCCCGACCTGGCTTTCGACCGCGATGTCGCCCCCGGATTGCTTGGCGAACCCGTAGACCTGCGACAGGCCGAGCCCGGTGCCCTTGCCGACCTCCTTCGTGGTGTAGAACGGCTCGAAGATCTGGCCGAACTTGTCCGGCGCGATGCCGGATCCCGTGTCGGATATGGAGACGGCCACGAACGCGCCCGCGCGACCCTCGCGTTCCCGGCTCGGAGACATGCCGGACAAGGTTCGGACCTGCATCGTCAGCGTGCCTTCGCCCTCCATGGCGTCGCGCGCGTTCACGGCCATGTTGACGAGGGCGGTCTCGAACTGCGTGATGTCCGCCTCCACGAAGCAGCGGTCGCAGGCGATCTCGGTGACAACCTGGATGCGCGCTCCGACGATGGTGAGCAGCATGTCGCTCAGCGCCCGCACCCGCGCCGGAACGTCGAACACCTCCGGCTTGAGCGCCTGCCGCCGGGCGAAGGCCAGAAGCTGGCCCGTGAGCTTGGAGCCACGCTCCACCGTGTCGGCGATGGCGTCCACGTAGCGCTGCCGCCGCTCCTCGGCGAGGTCAGGCCGGCGCAGGAGGTCGGTGGAGGACTTGATGATGGTTAGCAGGTTGTTGAAATCGTGGGCGATTCCGCCCGTGAGCTGGCCTACCGCCTCCATCTTCTGGGCTTGGGCGAGCGCCTCCTGCGCCTGCACCAGCTCGGCGGTGCGCGCGGCGACGCGCTCTTCCAGGGTCTCGTTCAGCTCGCGCAGCCGGATCTCGGCGTGCTTCTGGCCGGTGATGTCGAACTGAATGCCGTCCCAGATCATCGAGCCGTCGGCCTGCTCCCGCGGCGCCGAGATGATCCGGGCCCAGCGGATCTCGCCGTCGGCGCGCCGGAACTGCACCTCGAGGTCGAAAGGCTGCTTGTCGCGCACGGCAGCCGCCTCGGCCTCCACCATCGTCTCATGGTGCTCCGGCAGGATCAGCCGGTACGGGAGGGACGGGTCCGCCCGCACCGCGGCGGCCGGGATGCCGGTCAGCCTCTCATGGTTTTCGGAGACGTAGAGGAAGCGCCGCTCGCTGCCGTCCCGTCCCGTGGCGATCTGGAAGACGATCCCCAAGGGCAGGTTGTCGGTGAGCGCCCGAAGCCGGGCCTCGGTCTCCTCAAGCGCGGCCTCCGCCCGCGCCCGCTCGACGGCGCTCCAGGTGGCCTCGGCGGCCTCGCGGGCGAGTTCCATGTCGTCGTCGGTCCAGCGGCGGGGCTCGCGGCAATGGGCATAGAGCGCGGCGGCAAAACGCCCCCCTCTGACCAGCGGCACGGTCAGCCCCGCCCGGATTGGGGCCTGGATGGGAACGATCCCTGCGCCCGCTGCCGGAGGCTCGATGGGCCTTTCCTCGAACGCGAGGGCGCGGCCGGCCCGAAGGGCGATAATCCGTTCCGGGCCGAACTCGTCGAGGCGACGGCGGCCGCTCAGACTTGGCATTCTCCCATTCGTCCAGTCGTCCTCGATCTGGAAGGTGAAGTCGTTCGCGTCGATCTCCGCATAACCGACGCGGTCGGCGGCGAGATGCCGGCCGAGAAGCTCATTCGCCGTGGCGATGATCTCACGCGGATCGTTGAGGCCGCAGAGGCGCTCATCGAGTTCGATGCGGAACGCCTCCCGCCGCTCGGCCAGGATGCGGGTGGTGATCTCGATGCCGATGCTGAGGACACCCTAGACCTGACCCTCATCTCCAATGATCGGATTCAGGCTGAAATCGAACCAGCGGTCCTCCAGCTGCCCATCGAGCTTCTGCGGAAAGAACTCATCCGCCGAGCCTGCTACGACGCCGGTGGCGAAAACCTCCGTCAACGTCGGCTCGACGGACGCCCAGATCTCCGGAAACACCGCGCCCGCCGGAGCGCCGAGCGCGGCAGGGTGCTTCTCCCCGATGAGCCGCCGCCAGGCGTCGTTGTAGAGGAGCCGCCGCTGCTCTCCCCAATAGATGCCGATCGGGTGCTGGGCGTTGAGGCAGATGCCGAGCGCCAGGCGTAAGGTTTGCGGCCATGCCTCGACCGGTCCGAAGGGCGTCTCGGACCAGTCATACGCCCGCATCAGCGCTCCCATCTCGCCGCCTCCGGCGAGGAAGGCCGGGCCGGCGATCGGGCTAACCTTGCCGTAGATCATCGGTCTGGCTCATCGCAGGGGCGTTCCGATTGCGCCGGTCTCGCCTGTCACCCCTCTGGAAAACCTGCGAGCCGAACCGGACAGCTTGCCCGCATTCTCTTGCGGCCGAAGCATGGATCATCGGCTCCAGCTCGGCCATGAGAGAAACGTTTCGGATCTTGGCTGTTGGCATGACATAAAGTCCCATGACCTCGGGGAGTTGTCAAAGATTTGGAGGGTTGGAGCCCTCCAGTAAGCTTGGCGGTTTACAACTTCTTCAGCTAAGCCTTAGCATCGTAACACTTGGATCCTGGCGGTCGGATGCGCCGGGCGGGAGATGATGCTCATGATACGCGGTCGATGGGTTCTTGGCGCGGTGGCGGCGGGCTTGGCCCTCGGCGTCGCGGGCGCAAAGGCCGCCCCAATGCCAGTGGCGACTCTGGATGCGCCGGCTTCGGTGCAGGAGGTCCAGTTCTTCTACCACGACAATTCCCCTCCACCTCCCCCGGTCTATTACGAGCCGCCTCCGCCGCCTCGCTATTACTACGATCGGCCTCGCTACTACGATGAACGGCCCCGCTATGAGCGCCCGCCGCGGGCCTATTACGCCCCGCGCTCGCCGGGCTATGCGGTTCCGACCCTGTCCCCCAGGGGACGGCAGGGCTCTGCCGTCATCTATGACAAGGAAGCCGCCAAGGATTACATGAGGAACTACCGGCAGACCCAGAAGGAGATCTACAAGGAGAGGTCCCGGGCCTGGAACCGGGCGAACGGCTACTGACCCTCCTAGCCCTCGCCGAGCGCGCCGCCCCTGGGCGGCGTATCCGTGCGGAGATTGGCTCTCAGGCTGGCCTCGTCCTCGGCGTCCTGCGCATCCGCTGCGATCCGCCCATAGCGGTCGAGGGCTCCCTGCAGGATGTAGGCGGCCGCCATCTTGTCCACCGCATCGGCCCGTTTGGCCCGGGAGGCGTCCGCATCGAGCAGGGTGCGGGTCACCACCATGGTGGACAGGCGCTCGTCCCAGAACAGGATGGGGAGGGGGAGGATCGGCTTGAGGTTGCGTACGAAGGCGCGGGTCGCCTGCGAGCGGGCCCCCTCCGTCCCGTCCATGTTCAAGGGCAGGCCGAAGACGAGCCCGCCCGCCTCGTAGCGTTCGCAGAGCGCTTTCATGCGCTCCGCATCGGGGGTGAACTTCACCCGCTTGAGGGTTTCGAGGGGCGTGGCGATGCGTTTCTCCACGTCCGAGAGGGCGAGCCCGATGGTCTTGGTGCCGAGATCGACTCCCATCAGGCGCACGCGGGCGCCCAGCCCCTCGACGAAGGCGACCAGTTCATCGTCCTTGGAGATCATGGGCGCGGCCTCCTCATTCAAGCTTAGGGCTGACAGGCTCTATATGGGCAGGCAGTATATGGGAAGGAGACCGGCGTCGCGTTGAGGTGTGACGCGGCTTTTCTTCATAGCGGCTATTGCTGAGCCTCGCGGGGCCTTGCCCTTTGTCCCTTCAGGCTATGGCCTGCGATCAGCCTTGCCCCATTTCCCATGCTGCTAACAACGAGGGCGCTCCCATGAAAATCACCTGGTTCGGCCATTCCGCCTTCCGGCTCGACTTTGCCGATCGCGTCGTGCTCATCGATCCCTTCTTCACCGGGAACCCCGCCTTCGAGGGCGACCGCGACAAGGTGTCGGAGGGCGTGACCCATATCCTGCTCACCCATGGCCATGGGGATCACGTGGGCGACACCCTCGACCTTGCGAAGGCCAGCGGCGCCAAGGTGGTGACGAATTTCGAGCTCTGCATGTACCTGGCCTCCGAGGGCCTGAAGAACTTCGACCCTATGAATACGGGCGGCACCACGGATCAGGGCGGCTTCACCGTCACCCTCGTCAGGGCCGACCATTCGTCGGGCCTGGTGGAGATGGGCGTGAACTATCCCCTCGGCAGCGCCAACGGCGTCATCGTGAAGGCCCCGGGGGAACCTACGGTCTACCACATGGGCGACACGGACATCTTCGGTGACATGGCCCTGATCGCCGAGATCCACAAGCCCGATGTGGTCATCGCGCCCATCGGCGACCGCTTCACCATGGGCCCGGAAATCGCCGCGCTCGCCATCGAGCGTTACTTCAAAGGCGCAAAGGCGGTGATCCCGTGCCACTACGGCTCCTTCCCGATGATCCTCCCCAACGCCGACCGCTTCGTGGC
>DASQTM010000115.1:0-2060 GCA_035641875.1 Microvirga sp.
TGGAGGGCGTAGGACAGGTAATAGATCGAGCCGAGGCCCCGGATGCCGAAGAAGCTGATCGCCATCTTCTCGTCGGGAGGACGGTCGGTGCCGAGAAGCCCGATCCAGCCCGCGAGCGGCCGCACCACGAAAAGGGCCAGGGCCGCAAAGGCGGCGGCCTCCCAGGTGAGCGCCTGGAAGAGATCCGCGCCCGTCATGGCGCCGCCGAGCAGGACAAGCAGCACCATCATCATCAGGCGCTCGAGTTCCTCGGCGAAGTCGTGCAGCTTCTGGTGATACTCGTGCCCCGGCTCCGTGGCGCGCAGCGCCAGGGCCGCCACGAACACGGCCAGGAAGCCGTAGCCCCGGACCATCTCGGTGCCCCCATAGGCGAGCGCCGTGATGCCGAGCGCCACGAACCCGGAGCCGGTGCGGGACAGCTTCGCCCGGTTCGGCAGGTGGAAGGTCACCCAGCCGAGCGCCCGGCCGACCGCATACCCCACGCCGATCCCGGCGGCGATCTTCCAGAGAACCGCATAGACGAACCATTCCGCGACGCTCGTCGCGCTGATCTCATGGGCCAGGGCAGCGGCGAGCAGGACGAACGGAAAGGCCAGCCCGTCGTTGAGGCCCGCCTCGGACGTGAGGGTGAAGCGGACCTCGTCCTCCTCCCCGCTGCCCGGCGGGCCCACCTGCACGTCGCTGGCGAGCACGGGATCGGTGGGGGCAAGCGAGGCGGCGAGCAGGATGGCCGTGGCGAGCCCCAGGCCCAGAAGGCTCTGCCCGAGCACGGCGAGCCCGAGGATCGTGAGCGGCATGGAGATGCCGAGCAGCCGCCAGGTGAGCTTCCACCGCCCCCAGCCGAAGGGCCGGTCGATCTTGAGGCCTGCGCCCATGAGCGAGATGATCACGACGAATTCGCTCGCCCGCTCCACGAGGGCGAGCTCTTCCATCGGGTGAGGCATGACCCCCGGAAGGTCCGGGAAGGCGAAGATGAGCGCCCCCAGGCCGACGCAGAAGATCGGCAGGGACAGGGGCAGCTCTTTCAGGACCATGGGCAGCCAGGCGGTCAGCAGAACGATCAGCCCGAAGACGGCGAGGACGACGATGTAAGCGCTCATAAGGGGGCGAACGTTGCCGATTCCAGGCAAGTTCCAGGCCCTCCGTTCCCAATCGTTCCGGGCAAGCCCGAGGCAATAACGTTTAACCGCCCCTTAAACCGCCACAATTACGGTGCTCCAGAGCAGGACAAGGCCGGAGAATGCCGGCTCGAGAAATGCGGGGTCAAACATGGCGAACGGACGTGACCGGCGCGAGCCGGTTTTCGATGCGCCCGCCGCCGATGCGGGGGAGCTGGATTTTCGCCTCTCGCCTGAGGACCGGGCAGGGGGAACCATGGCAAGACGGCGGGCGTCCCGGAACGACGAGGGCAGGCCGTCCCGCCCCCCGTCGCGCAGGAAGGCCAAGGGCCGAGGCGGCCGGTCCTTCCTCAGCAGGCTGGTCTATGCCGGGCTCGTCCTCTGCCTCTGGGGCGTCATCGGCGTGGGCGGGGTGGTTGCCTATTACGCCTCGCAGCTGCCCCCCATCGACCAGCTCACGGTGCCGAAGCGGCCCCCGAACATCGCCATCATGGCCAGCGACGGCTCGCTGCTGGCCAACCGGGGTGAGACCGGCGGGCGCACGGTGTCCCTGAAGGAGCTTCCGCCCTACCTGCCCAACGCCTTCGTGGCCATCGAGGACCGGCGCTTCTACGGCCATTTCGGCATCGACCCCGTGGGCATCACCCGCGCCGTCTACCGCAACCTCGCCCGGCGCGGCCTGGCCCAGGGCGGCTCGACCCTGACGCAGCAGCTCGCCAAGAACCTGTTCCTCACCCAGGAGCGCACCGCCTCGCGCAAGATCCAGGAAGCGATCCTGGCGCTGTGGCTGGAGCGCAACTACAGCAAGGATCAGATCCTCGAACTCTACCTCAACCGGGTCTATTTCGGCTCGGGCGCCTATGGGGTGGAGGCGGCGGCCCAGCGCTATTACGGCAAGTCGGCCCGCAACGTGTCCCTGGCGGAGGCCGCGGTGCTGGCGGG
>DASQTM010000116.1:0-2379 GCA_035641875.1 Microvirga sp.
TTTCGACAATGCGCCCCTTTTGCATGACAGCCACGCGGTCGCAGATCTGGGCGGCCACCCGCAGGTCGTGGGTGATGAAGAGAATGGCAAGGCCCAGCTCCTCCTGCAGGTTACGGATCAACGTCAGGATATCGGCCTGCACCGACACGTCCAGCGCCGAGACCGCCTCGTCGGCCACCAGCACGTCCGGCCGCATGGCCAACGCCCGGGCGATGCCGATGCGCTGGCGCTGGCCGCCGGAGAATTCATGCGGGTAGCGGTCGGCCGCACGGGCGGGAAGCCCCACCTTGCCGAGCATCTCGCGGGCCTCCTCCAGAGCCTTGGCCGAGTCCTTGCCCTGAGTGATCGGTCCTTCGGCGACGATGCGCCCGACGGTGCGCCTGGGATTGAGGGACGCGAAGGGGTCCTGGAACACCATCTGGATGCGCCGCCGGTGCGGCCGCAGGTCCCGCTGGGACAGGCTGCTGAAGGGGAGGTCGCCGATCTCGATCCTTCCGCCGTCCGGCTCGATCAGGCGAAGCACGCAGCGCCCGACCGTGGATTTGCCGGAGCCGGATTCGCCTACGAGGCCCAGGGTCTCGCCGCGCCGGATGTCGAAGCTCACCGCGTCGGCGGCCTGGACCTCGCGGCTCTTCCGGAAGAAGCCCCCGCCCCCAAAAACCTTGCTCAGGGCGTTGACCTTGAGGGTGATGGGCTCGCCGTCGAGTTTCTTGCGCAGGGGCGGCGTGAGCGAGGGCACCGCCGCGAGGAGCCGCCTGGTGTAGGGATGCTGCGGACGGGTGAGAACCTCCTCGACGGTTCCGGTCTCCACCAATTCCCCTTGCTGGAGCACGGCCACCTTGTCGGCGATCTCGGCCACCACGCCGAAATCGTGGGTGATGAAGAGAACCGCCGTGCCCTTTTTGCGGCGCAGGTTGTCGATCAGCCGGAGAACCTGGGCCTGGGTGGTCACGTCCAGCGCCGTCGTCGGCTCGTCGGCGATGAGGAGCTTGGGTTCTAGCGCCAGCGCCATGGCGATCATCACCCGCTGGCGCTGACCGCCGGAGAGTTCATGCGGATAGGCGCGGGCGATCAGCTCCGGGTTCGGCAGGTTCACCTCGGTGAGGAGTTCGAGGACGCGGCGCCCGCGCTGGGCGGGGGTGAGCAGCCCATGCGCCCGGAATGTCTCGGCGATCTGGTCCGCCACCCGCATCACCGGGTTCAGCGAGGTCATCGGCTCCTGGAACACGGTGCCCATGTGCCGCCCGCGCACGTCGCACCATCCGGCCTCGTCGAGGGAGAGCAGATCCAGGTCCCCGAGCCTGATGGAGCCGGACAGCACCCGGACCCCCCGCGGCAGCAGGCCGATGGCCGCCATGGCCGTGATGGACTTGCCGGAGCCGGATTCCCCCACGATGCACAGGGTCTCGCCCGGCCCGATGGAGAGCGACAGATCCCTCACGGCATTCGGGCGGTCCGCCAGTGCGGGAAGCCCGATGGAGAGGTTCTCGATCGACAGCACGGGAGAGGGGCTTGCCAAAGTTCGTTCTCCTTAAGCCTTGCGCCCATCCTGGCCATATGGGCCGCTCCGTCAATCCGTCCACGCTGCGACGGACCGGCCTGCGGCTAAGGGATGATCCGCCCCGAGTTGAGAATGCGGATATCGCCCCCATATCCTGATCCGGTCAGGCCGTCAGGATCCCAGCCCGTGCACGATGTCGTCTCGAACCCGATCAAGGACAAGCTGCAGCGGGACCTGAACCGGCAGCGGCGCGCCTTCCTGGAGCAGGGACCCCTCCCGGTGGAGCGCCGGGCCGTGGCCTTGGACGCCCTGGCCGGGGCGATTCTGCGCCACGCGGACGATTTCGCCACGGCCATCGCGTCGGATTTCGGGCACCGCTCCGTCCATGAGACCAAGCTGGCCGATCTCTATCCCGTCGTCGCGAGCCTGCGCCACGCCCGCAAACACTTCCGCCGGTGGATGAAGCCGCGCCGCCGGCCGATCCAGATGATGTTCCGGCCGGGCTCGGGACGCATCGTCTATCAGGCCCTCGGGGTGGTGGGCATCGTCAGCCCCTGGAACTACCCGGTCCAGCTCACCCTCGCGCCCCTCGCCGGAGCGATTGCGGCGGGCAACCGGGTGATGATCAAGCCGTCCGAACTCACGCCCCGAACCTCCGCTCTTCTGGAGCAGGTCATCAGCGAGGTCTTCGATCCGGGCGAAGTCGTTATCGCGCAGGGCGGCGCGGAGGTGGCGCGGGCCTTCTCCGAACTGGACTTCGACCACCTGCTGTTCACCGGCTCCACGGCGGTGGGCCGTCAGGTGATGCGGGCGGCAGCCGAGAATCTCGTGCCTGTCACCCTCGAACTCGGCGGTAAGTCTCCTGCCCTCGTCGCGCC
>DASQTM010000117.1:0-5196 GCA_035641875.1 Microvirga sp.
AACGCCATGCTGATCGTCGTGGCGGGCTTTCCTGGAGCCTTCATCGGGGCGTTCTTCGCGGGCGCGCTTCTCATCGAGACGATCTTCTCCCTCGACGGCCTCGGGCTCCTGTCCTTCGAATCCATCGTGAACCGGGATTACCCGGTGGTGTTCGCCAATCTCTACATCTTCTCCCTAGTCGGCCTCGCCGTGAACCTGGTCTCGGATCTGACCTATACCTGGATCGATCCGCGCATCGACTTCGAGACCCGGGAGGCGTGAGATGATGACCCTGCCATGCCCCCTGTCATTCCCGGCCGGAGCGAAGCGAAGGGGAAGGGAATCCACCCGCGTGCGCCATAACCCGTGGGAGGCGTGAGATGAACGAGAACGTTCCCGTCGTCTCCCCCGCCTCGTCGCCGGTGGCTCCGCCCCTGCCGCGGCAGGGCTTCATCCGCCTGTCGCCGATCAACCGCCGCCGGTTCGACACCTTCAAGGCGAACCGGCGCGGCTACTGGTCGTTCTGGATCTTCCTGGTCCTGTTCACTTTAAGCCTGTTCGCCGAGTTCATCGCCAACGACCGGCCCATCATCGCCTCCTACAAGGGCGAGCTGCTCTATCCGGTCCTGGTCGATTACCCGGAGGAGAAGTTCGGCGGCTTCCTGGCGGTGACCGATTACCGCGACCCCTTCATCGCCAAGGAGATTGAGGAGAACGGCTGGGCGGTCTGGCCGCCGATCCGCTACTCCTACAACACGCGCCGGCTCGACCCGCCGGTCCCGGCACCCTCGCCGCCCACATGGTCGCTCACCGACGAGCAATGCAAGCGCGAGGCCGAGGCCCGCGGAGGAACCGGGTGCCGGGACATTGAGTGGAACTGGCTCGGCACCGACGACAACAGCCGCGACGTGATCGCGCGGGTCATCTACGGCTTCCGCATCTCGGTCCTGTTCGGCCTGACCCTTGCCGGGATCTCGTCCATCGTGGGCATCCTGGCGGGAGCCGTGCAGGGCTATTACAGCGGCTGGGTCGATCTCCTGTTCCAGCGCTTCATCGAGGTCTGGACCGCGATCCCGTCGCTTTACCTGCTCATCATCATCTCGGCGATCATCACCCCGAGCTTCTTCGTGCTTCTCGGGATCCTGCTGCTCTTCTCCTGGGTGTCCCTGGTGGGCGTGGTGCGCGCCGAGTTCCTGCGCGCCAGGAACTTCGAGTATGTGCGCGCCGCCCGCGCTCTAGGGCTTTCCAACGCCACCATCATGTTCAAGCATCTTCTGCCCAACGCCATGGTGGCGACGCTGACCTTTATGCCGTTCATCATCAACGGCTCCATCACCACGCTCACCTCCCTCGACTTCCTCGGCTTCGGCCTGCCGCCGGGCTCGCCGTCCCTGGGCGAGCTGCTGGCCCAGGGCAAGTCCAACCTGCAGGCGCCCTGGCTCGGGCTCACGGGCTTCTTCGTGATCGCCCTGATGCTGAGCCTGCTCATCTTCATCGGCGAAGCCGTGCGCGACGCCTTCGACCCGCGGAAGACGTTCCGATGAGCCTGTGTTACGATCAGCATCGAGGTGTCCTATGAACAAGATCGTGAGAGAGCACTACCCTGTGAACAAGCTGCCGGAAGACTTGCGGGAACTGCTCGATCCTTCCAAACCCGTGACCTTGGTGATTGAGCAGGAGGAAAGCCCGCGAGCATCGAAGGAAACGTTCAGGGACTTTTTTGGCGCCGCCAAGGAACGGAACACCTCGGTCGCGGAAGCCGTTGGGCGCATCCGCTCCCTTCGAGACGAGTGGGAATGACCATTGAGTCCTGCTAAGGTCGCTTATCTCGACACGAACGCGGTCATTCGCTTCATTGAAAGCCAGGACAGCGGGCTGCTCTTTCTTTTCGAGCAGGCAGCCGCCGATGTGCTCCATCTCGTGACCAGCGAACTGACTTTGGCTGAGGTTCTCGTAGGTCCGCTCAAGGACGGCGACAGGCAGTTGGCCACGCTCTACGAGACCTTTCTGACAGGGGATGAGATCCTGCAGGTCAAGCCTGTCGATCGTGAAGTCCTGCGCCGCAGCGCCGAGGTTCGTGCGACGCTCGGGAACAAGGGACCTGACGCCATCCATATTGCGACTGCGCTTGCTGCCAATTGCACGCTCCTGTTCTCGTCCGATCAGCGTTTGAAATTACCGAATGGGCTGGTGCAGGTCGAACTGGATCGGATCCACGATCACGAGAGATGGCTATGACCGCCCCCCTCCTCTCCGTCCAGGACCTCTCCGTCGCGTTCCGGCAAGGCGGGGGCGACATGCTGGCGGTGGACCGCATCTCCTTCGACATCAACCCCGGCGAGACCGTGGCCCTGGTGGGCGAGTCGGGGTCCGGGAAATCCGTCTCGGCGCTTTCGATCCTCAAGCTCCTGCCCTATCCGGCCGCCCATCATCCATCCGGGCGCGTTCTATTCAAGGGCCGGGACCTGATCGCCTCGAACGAGGACGAGATGCGGCGGGTGCGCGGCGACGACATCACCATGGTGTTCCAGGAGCCGATGACCTCGCTCAATCCGCTCCACACCATCGACCGGCAGATCGGCGAGATCCTGAAGCTCCACCGCGGCCTCTCCGACCGGGAGGCCCGCGCCCGCACGCTCGAACTCCTGCAACTCGTAGGCATCCGCGACGCGGAGGAGCGGCTCGGGGCCTATCCGCACCAGCTCTCAGGCGGGCAGCGGCAGCGGGTGATGATCGCCATGGCGCTCGCCAATGAGCCGGACCTGTTCATCGCCGACGAGCCGACCACGGCTCTCGACGTGACCGTCCAAGCGCAGATCCTCAAGCTGCTGGCGGAGCTGAAGAGCAGGCTCGGCATGGCCATGCTGTTCATCACCCACGATCTCGGCATCGTGCGCAAGATCGCCGACCGGGTCTGCGTCATGCTGCAGGGTGAGATCGTCGAGCAGGGAAATGTCGAGGAGGTCTTCGGCAATCCGCAGCACCCCTATACGCGAAAGCTCCTCGCGGCGGAGCCGAAGGGCCGCGCCAATCCCGTGCCCCCCGACGCTCCGGTGGTGGTCGAGGCGGGCCCTATTAAGGTGTGGTTTCCCATCAAGCGCGGCTTCCTGCGCCGGACGGTCGGCCATGTGAAGGCGGTCGACGGCGTTTCCGTGCGGGTCCGCAAGGGAGAGACTGTCGGCGTCGTCGGGGAATCCGGCTCCGGCAAGACCACGCTGGGGCTGGCGATCCTGCGCCTCGTCCAGTCGGAGGGTCCCATCGTCTTCCTCGGCAACCGCATCGACGGCCTGCGCTCCCGCGAGATCCGCCCCATGCGCAAGGATCTTCAGGTGGTGTTCCAGGATCCCTACGGCTCCCTCTCACCGCGCATGTCCGTGGCGGAGATCGTCGAGGAAGGCCTTCTGGTTCAGGGCAAGGGCCTGTCCTATGCCGAGCGCCGCGATATCGTCGCCCGGGCCCTGCACGATGTGGGTCTCGACCCCGCCACCATGGACCGCTATCCGCATGAATTCTCCGGCGGCCAGCGCCAGCGCATCGCCATCGCCCGCGCCATGGCCCTGGAGCCGCAATTCATCATGCTCGACGAGCCCACCTCGGCCCTCGACATGTCCGTGCAGGTGCAGATCGTGGAACTCCTGCGCGACCTCCAGAAGCGGCGCGACCTTGCCTATATGTTCATCAGCCACGACCTGAGGGTCGTGCGGGCGCTGGCGAACCATGTGGTGGTGATGCAGAACGGCAAAGTGGTCGAGGAAGGATCGGCCGAGAGCATTTTTGCGCAGCCGAGGACGGACTATACCCGCGCCCTCTTCGCCGCGGCGTTCAACCTCGAGGCGGTTGGCGTGAACGCCGTCAGGGAATAAGGCGCAGCTTTCGCACCATGCAGGCGCACACTCATTCCAACGGTCACTCCCATCATCACGGGCACGCTCCCGCGAAAGGCTATGGCCGCGCCTTCGCCATCGGCATCGCCCTCAACCTGACCTTCGTGGCCATCGAGGCCTTCTACGGCTGGCTGGCGGATTCCATGGCTCTGCTCTCCGATGCGGGCCATAACCTGAGCGACGTGCTGGGGCTCGCCCTCGCCTGGGGCGCGGCTGTTCTGGCGAAGCGTCGCCGCACGGAGCGATTCACCTATGGCCTGCGCTCGGGCTCCATCCTGGCGGCGCTCTTCAACGCCATTCTCCTGCTGGTGGCCACCGGGGGAATCATCTGGGAATCCGTACAGCGCCTGATCGAGCCCGCGCCGGTGGCCGCAGGCCTCATGATGGGGGTGGCGGGCATCGGCATCCTGGTGAACGGGTTCACCGCCTTTCTCTTCATGGGCGGACATCATGATCTCAATATCCGCGGCGCGTTCCTCCACATGGTGGCGGATGCGGCCGTGTCGCTCGGCGTGGTGCTGGGCGGCTTGGGCATTCTCTGGACCGGCGCCACCTGGATCGATCCCGCGCTCAGCCTCGTCATTGCGGCCGTCATCATCTGGGGCACCTGGGGGTTGCTGCGGCAATCCCTGGCCCTTTCGCTCCATGGCGTCCCGAGCGGCATCGCCCTGTCCGAGGTCAGGGCAGCGCTGGAGCGGATGCCGGGGGTATCCGGGGTCCATCACCTTCACGTCTGGGCCGTGAGCACCACGGAGGCGGCGCTTACCGTGCATCTGGTCATGCCGGGCGGCCATCCCGGAGACGGGTTCCTGGCCGAGGCTCAGCATGAACTGAAGGAGCGCTTCGGCATCGGGCACTCGACCCTGCAGGTCGAGGTCCATGCGGATGTGCACGATCACGGCGACGATTGCCCGCTGGATCAGACGGACTCCCATGACCCTGAGGGCCACAATCATGGGAGTCACCCCCACAGCGAGAAGCCATCGCGTCTTTCGCCGTAATGCCGTATCAAACGTGATCCCGATCGTTCCAAGGATGGATCCATGCCTCGCGCTCTTCTCATCGTGCTCGATTCCGTCGGTATCGGCGGGGCGGAGGATGCCGACGTCTACGGGGATGTGGGTGCCGACACGGTGGGGCATATCGCGGAAGGCTGCGCTGCGGGCCGGGGCGATCGGGAGGGCTTGCGCCAGGGACCGCTCCATCTGCCGCATCTGACGGCTTTGGGCCTCGGTCTCGCCTGCGAAGCCTCGACGGGACAGATGCCGCCGAACCTTGCGCCTCCGGGTCCCGTGGAAGGGGCCTGGGGCTATGCCGTCGAAACCTCCAAGGG
>DASQTM010000118.1:0-4394 GCA_035641875.1 Microvirga sp.
CCAGCTTCTCTTCCAATCCTCCCGGGTCGGCAGGATGTTCCTGATGCCGGTTTTAAGCGCAATGGGCTGTTCCGGAGCCTCCAGATTGCCGAGCACCTCGGCGATGCCGAACAGCCCCATGGCCACCACCACGAAATCCAGTCCGTCCGTGAGGTTGGGCACCCCGAAGGTATAGCGTTCGGCTCCGAGAACCGGGTCCAGCCCCACCGTTCCGAGGAGCAGCCCCAGCATCCCCATGATCAGGCCCTTGAGGGCCGAGCCGCCCGACAGGTAGATCGCCATGGTCAGCCCGAGCAGCACAAGCGAGAAGTACTCCGCCGGCCCGAACCGCAGGGCGAATTCCGCCAGGATGGGACCCACCACGGAGAGCCCCAGGACGCCGAGGGTGCCGGCGATGAAGGAGCCGATCGCCGCAATGCCCAGGGCTGCCCCGGCCCGTCCCCTGCGGGTCATCCGGTAGCCGTCGAGGCAGGTGACGACGGTGCCCGCCTCCCCAGGTATGTTGAGAAGGATCGACGTGGTGGAGCCGCCGTACATGGCTCCGTAAAAGATCCCCGACAGCATGATGACCGCCGAGACGGGCTCCATCCCGTAGGTCAGCGGCAGCAGCATGGCGATGGTGGCCGGCGGCCCGAGGCCCGGCAGCACGCCGATGGCCGTTCCGAGAACCGCGCCGAACCCCGCATAGGCCAGGTTCCAGGGCGACAGGGCGACGGCGAACCCGCTGGCGAGGTTTTCCAACATGCGCGCGATCCCTAGAGGCCGAGCATCATGGCGAGCTTGCCCTTAGGGAGCGGCACGTTGAGGAGCCGGTCGAAGAGGCCGTAGCTTCCCACCGCCAGCACGATGATCAGCGCGGCGGTCCCCCACCCCAATCGGCCGCCGAGGACCAGGAGCAGCGCGGTCGCAAGGGCCGTCGTGGCGAGCACGTAGCCGATGGGGTCGAGGAGGACCACGAAGGCGATCAGCGCCAGCACGGCCAGGAGAGGCCGCCTGACGTCGGCGAAGGGCTCCCCTTCCAGGCTGCGCCCCCGCGCATCCTGGATGATGAGCAGGCCGGACAGAAACGCAAGGCCGAGACCTGCCAGAAACGGGAAGAAGCCGGGCTGAGGCTCGCGCGGCGTGCCGATCTGAAGCCCGACCGCTCCGGCGACAGCCCCCAGCCCGAGCAGGAGGAAGAATCCTCCCGCCACCTTGTTCGCCGATACCAGGCTTCGAAGAGTCATCCGCCCGTCGCCTCTCGCTCCGCCGCCCCTAGTTCTTCAGGGAAGCGCCGAGCTCCTTGTGGAGCTGATACTCGGCGCGCCACACCTTGCCGAACTCATCCGGTCCCAGATACTGGATCTGATCCCCGAAGGTCTTGATCATCGCCTTGACGGTGTCGTCCTGCGTCATCTTCTTGCAGGCGTCCGCAAGCTTCTCGATCACCGGGCGCGGCGTGCCCTTCGGCGCCAGCATTCCCCGCCAGAGATAATAGACGATGTCGACGCCCTCCTCCTTGGCCGTGGGAACGTCCGGGAAGTTCGGGTCGCGCTGATCGTCCAGCACGGCGAGCGGGCGAAGCTTGCCTGCCTGGATGTAGGTCATGAACGTGGTCGTGGGGTTGATCGCCACATCCACATGCCCGCCCAGGAGGGCCAGGGTCGACGGGCCGCCGCCGTTGTGGGGCACATTCCGGCTCTCGATGCCGGTCGCTCTGGAGATCTGCTTCCAGGTCAGGTCCGCCTGGCTCCAGGGGCCGGCGTTGCCGAAGACGAGCTTGCCGGGATTGGCCTTGGCCCAGGCGATCATCTCCTTGAAGGTCTTGTAGGGAGCATCCGGCTTCGTGGCGACCATGACGGGGCTGTAGTTGATGCGGCAGATCGGATCGAGGTCGTCCGGGCCCTTGGAGCGCCCCTCCACCGCCGGCAGGGTGGTGCTCCAGTTGGGGCCGCCGAAGAGGATGGTGTAGCCGTCCGGCGCCGCCTTGGCGACCTGATCCGAACCGATGGCCCCGCCTCCGCCCGGCTTGAGCTGGACGATGATCGGCTGCCCGAGATATTCGCTGGCCACGCTGGTCACCGCCCGCGCGGTCATGTCGTGGGACCCGCCGGCTCCCGACGGGATGATGAGGGTGACGGGCTTGGTCGGGAACTCCTGCGCCTGCGCCGAGCTCAAGCCCAGGGCGCATGCAAGAGCGGAGACGACGGCAAGGGCTCGCTCGTGTCCGATTCTCATGAGTCTTCCTCCTCTAGGGTTGTTTCGACGGGCTTGGCCCAAATCGGGCCTGCCTCTTTTCTTTAGAGCCGTGCGCAGGCGTGTCCGGGCGCGTGCCCCGAACCGCTCAGGAGAGTGCGCCAAGATTTTACCGGTTGTCAATTGGTTGAGTTCTGGCTACGCCTGACCAAGTTGGGAGGGCAGAGTCATGCGCATTCGTCTTGCAGGCTACCAGGGCGCAGCCTCCGTCCATACGCGCGGCCTCCATCACCTTGCGCAAGGTCTTGCCGCAGCAGGCTTCGACGTCGATATCGAGGAAGATGTGACGGCGCAGGGGATCCCCGCCAAGACCTTGTTCGAAAAGACGGAGCGGGAGCCGGCGCAGTTCTGCTACATGGCCTCCGGCTATCTCACCGCGCGGGCGCCGTCCCTGGCCGTTCTCGACCTGCCGCTTACCGTGAGCGACAGGCTGCGGGCCCAGGAAGCGCTCGATGGCCTCGCCGGACGGATGCTCGCGGACCATGTGGCGCAGAGGACGGATTTTCACGTGCTCGGCTTCTGGGACAATGGGGTCCGGCACATCTCCAACCGATCGCACCCGATCCGCTCCGCGGCGGATTGCTCAGGCCTCGTCATCCGCACCCTCGACAACGAGCTGTACCAAAGCGCCCTGCTGGCCTTCGGTTTCAAGCCGGTGGTCACGGACGTGCGAGACTTGGTTCAGGCGGTTGCGACCGGCGCGGTGGATGCGCAGGAAAACCCGCTCACCAACATGCTCAATTTCGGGCTGCACAAGCACCATTCCCACCTCAGCCTGACAGGCCACATCTACGGCGCGGCGCTTCTCCTGTGCCGCGCATCCTGGTTCCGAATGCTGCCCCAGGATATGGCGGATGCCGTTACATCCGCAGCGGCGGCTTCCACGCGGGCGCAACGGTCCTTCGCTGCGGAGGAAGACCGCCTTGCCCTCAGGCAGCTCCGAGACTTCGGCGTTCAGGTGATCGAAACCGGCGACCTCGACATGGACAGCTTCCGCAAATCCGCAGCGCCGGTAATCTCGGGAGCCCTCTCCGGGATCGAGGGGCGCCTTCTCGATGCCTATTTCGGAGAAGGACACCGGTTAGGTTAAACCGGATCCGCCTCACCGAAGGATGCTCTAGCGCGTATCGTCCAGCATGGTGGACGCCGTGCTGTTGAGGTGACGCCGCATGGCCTCGGCCGCGCCGGGCCTGTCCCTATTTGCGATCGCCTCGACGAGAGCATCGTGCTCCTCGAAGGAGTGATATTTCGACGACGGCCCGACCGGCCGCTTGGCCAGATGCCCCCACACGACCGCTCTGCGCACCCCGTTCACCAGGCGCTGCATCTCGAGGAGCAGGTTGTTGCCGCTGGCCTCGGCGATGAGATTGTGAAAGCGCCAGTCGAGATGCTCGTATTCGCCCCAGGTCTTCGCCTTGCGCATCTGGCGGCACAGATCCCTCATCTCGGCGATCTGGGCCGAGGTCGCCTTCAGGGCCGCAAGGCGCGCAATCTCCGGCTCCATGATGATCCGCGCCTGCATCGCCTCCGGCGGGCTCGTGCGTTGCGCAATGCTCACGATGCTGGGAGAAACCTCGCTCGGGTCCTCCTTGGCGAGAAAGGTCCCCCGGCCCACATGGCGGCGCAGGCGCCCCTCCCCCTCGATGACCGCCAGGGCCTTGCGCAGCTCCGCGCGCTTGACGCCGAAATGCGCCGCAAGCTCGCGCTCCGGCGGCAGCCGCCCGTCGTCGGGCAGTTGCGCATCGGTCAGCCAAGCCCGCAACTGTCCAAGGGTGGTCTCATTCGCTCGCATAGGGTCGGATTCTCTCTGGTCCGCCGCAGACTAGAAGGCGCAGCCAATTTGGTCAACCAATCCCGGCGAAGGCAAGACCAAGGGAGACTGGACCCGCTACACGGGCGGCGATGCGCCGGGATTCGGCTTCGAGACCTGCTACTGGATCCGCAAGAAGGATATTGCGGCCATCTGCTCCAACGCCTGGGGCTGCGGGGGGCGTCCGAACGAGACCAACGAAGCCGATCAGCCCTGGCACTGGGCGGTCATTCCGGCCATCGGCATCTCCGGGGCGAGCCTAATCTCCCAGGTGGAACGTGATCGCGCCTGCGAGCACCAGGGCGATCGCCAGGATCTTCATGGGAGAGATCGAGGTCTCCTGGAGTCC
>DASQTM010000119.1:0-5155 GCA_035641875.1 Microvirga sp.
TCAACGAGCCGACCGCAGCGGCGCTCGCCTACGGCCTCGACAAGAAGCAGCACGGCACCATCGCGGTCTATGACCTGGGCGGCGGCACCTTCGACGTGTCGATCCTGGAGATCGGCGACGGCGTGTTCGAGGTGAAGTCCACCAACGGCGACACCTTCCTGGGCGGCGAGGACTTCGACAACCGGGTCGTGGAGTACCTGGCAGGCGAATTCAAGCGCGAGCAGGGCATCGACCTGAAGAAGGACAAGCTCGCCCTTCAGCGCCTCAAGGAAGCCGCCGAGAAGGCCAAGATCGAGCTGTCCTCGGCGTCCCAGACCGAGATCAACCTGCCCTACATCACGGCGGACGCCTCCGGTCCCAAGCACCTCGCCCTCAAGCTCTCCCGCGCCAAGTACGAGCAGCTCGTGGACGATCTGGTGCAGAAGACCATCGAGCCCTGCCGCAAGGCCCTCAAGGACGCCGGCCTCTCGGCAGGCGACATCGACGAGGTGGTTCTGGTCGGCGGCATGACCCGCATGCCCAAGATCCAGGAAGTGGTGAAGTCGTTCTTCGGCAAGGAGCCCCACAAGGGCGTCAACCCTGACGAGGTGGTGGCCATCGGCGCCGCCGTCCAGGCGGGCGTTCTCCAGGGCGACGTGAAGGACGTGCTGCTCCTCGACGTGACCCCGCTGTCGCTGGGCATCGAGACCCTGGGCGGCGTGTTCACCCGCCTGATCGACCGCAACACCACGATCCCGACCAAGAAGAGCCAGGTGTTCTCCACCGCGGAGGACAACCAGAACGCGGTGACCATCCGGGTCTTCCAGGGCGAGCGCGAGATGGCGGCGGACAACAAGCTGCTCGGCCAGTTCGACCTGATGGGCATCCCGCCGGCCCCCCGCGGCGTGCCCCAGATCGAGGTGACCTTCGACATCGACGCCAACGGCATCGTCAACGTCACGGCGAAGGACAAGGCCACCAACAAGGAGCAGCAGATCCGCATCCAGGCCTCCGGCGGCCTGTCCGACGCCGACATCGAGAAGATGGTGAAGGACGCCGAGGCCCACGCCGAGGAGGACAAGCGCCGCCGCGAGACCGTGGAGGCCAAGAACCAGGGCGAAAGCCTGATCCACGCCACCGAGAAGTCCCTGGCGGAATACGGCTCCAAGGTCTCCGAGGCCGACAAGCAGGGCATCGAGACCGCCATCGACGCGCTCAGGCAGGCTCTCACCGGCGAGGACGCGGAAGTCATCAAGGCCCGCACCACGGACCTGATGCAGGCCTCCATGAAGCTGGGCGAGGCCATGTACCAGGCCACGCAGAACGCCGGCGAGGGCGGCGGCGACCAGCCCGAGGACGAGTCCAAGAAGGACGACGTCATCGACGCCGACTTCCAGGAAGTCGACGAAGGCGACAAGAAGAAGCGCGCTTGATCGAGGCGAATAGGAAATGGCGAATGGCGAATGGGGACCGGCGTGAAGCTTTCTTCTCCATTCGCTGTTCGCCATTCGCCATTCGCCCCTTGAAGGGGGCCTAACCGCTGATGTCCAAGCGCGATTACTACGAGGTTCTCGGCGTCTCGAGGACCGCTTCCGAGGCGGAGATGAAATCCGCCTTCCGCAAGCTCGCCATGCAGTACCACCCGGACCGCAACGCCGGCGACCACGAGGCCGAGGTCAAGTTCAAGGAAATCAACGAGGCCTACCAGACCCTCTCCGACGGGCAGAAGCGCGCGGCCTACGACCGCTACGGCCATGCGGCCTTCGCCAATGGCGGCGCGGGGGGGCCGGGCTTCGGCAACGATTTCTCCGACTTCATGTCGGACATCTTCGAGAATTTCTTCGGCGAGACCGGACGCGGGCGAGGCCGGGGGGCCGGCGGGCGCGAGCGCGGCGCCGACATGCGCTACAACCTCGAAATCACCCTCGACGACGCCTACCAGGGCAAGAACGCCGAGCTGAAGATCCCTACCGCCATCACCTGCGAGGTCTGCTCGGGCAGCGGCGCCAAGCCGGGCTCGAAGCCCAAGACCTGCCCCACCTGCGCGGGGGCCGGCCGGGTGCGGGCCACTCAAGGGTTCTTCTCCATCGAGCGCACCTGCCCCAACTGCCACGGGCGCGGCGAGACCATCGACGACCCCTGCGGCACCTGCGGCGGCGCGGGCCGCATCACCCGGGAGCGCACGCTGTCGGTCAATATTCCGGCGGGCGTCGAGGACGGCACCCGCATTCGCCTGGCGGGCGAAGGCGAGGCCGGCCTGCGCGGCGGGCCCGCGGGCGACCTCTACATCTTCCTGTCCCTGAAGCCCCACCCGTTCTACCAGCGCGACGGGGCGGATCTGTTCTGCCGCGTGCCGATCTCCATGGTGACGGCGGCGCTCGGCGGCGAGTTCAACGTTCCGACGCTCGGCGGCGCGGAGGCCCTGGTGAAGGTTCCCGAGGGAACCCAGTCCGGCAAGCAGTTCCGCCTCAAGGGCAAGGGCATGCCGGTGCTGCGGTCGCGGGACATGGGCGACCTCTACATCCAGGTTGTTGTGGAAACCCCGCAGAAGCTGTCCAAGCGCCAGCGCGAGCTCCTGATGGAGTTCGATCAGGGCTGCTCCAAGGAAAACCATCCGGAGAGCTCGGGCTTTTTCTCGCGGTTTCGCGAGTTTTTGGACGGCCTGGGTGGATCAACTTAACTTGACGGTCGTTTTCCCGGAGTTCTAAAGAACCCATGTGATCCGCCCGCTTGAGGGGTCTTCCCAGTGCTTCAGTCGTTTCAACGGCCAACGGCCCGCAAAGTCCTCGCGGGCAAGGATCGCTTCCAGGACGAAGCCCGCTTCCTGCGCTCGTGGCTCGAGCGGCCCCTCGTCATGGGGGCGGTCACGCCCTCGGGAAAGATCCTGGCCCGGACCATGGCGTCCTACGTCGACCCGCGAATTCCCGGTCCCATCGTGGAGCTCGGCCCCGGCACGGGGCCGGTGACCGACGCGCTGATCCGGCGCGGCGTGGCGCAGGACCGGCTCGTCCTCGTGGAGTACAGCCCCGAATTCTGCCAGCTCCTGAAGCGCCGCTTCCCGAAGGCGACCATCATCCAGGGCGACGCCTACGACCTGACTGACACCCTCTCGGGCATCCTGAGCGAGCCTGCGGCCGCCACCGTGTCGAGCCTTCCCCTCTTCACCAAGCCCATGGACGAGCGCCGGTCGCTGCTGGAGGGAGCCCAGGAGCTGATGCATCCGGACGCGCCGTTCATCCAGTTCACCTATGCGGTGGTGCCGCCGATCCCGGCCCGCTCGCAGGCCTATAGGACGCGGGCCTCCAACCGGATCTGGCGCAACCTGCCCCCGGCCCGGGTCTGGGTCTATACCAAGGTCACGCCTCCAAAGGTCAATCCTGCATGAGCGCCGCCCTGTCCCTTCCTGACGACGGCCCGGCCGGGGACTTTCGCAGCAGGCTCATCATCGGCCTCGATGTGGGAAGCGTCGCGGAGGCGCGCTCCCTGGTGGATCGCATCGGCGAGGCCGGCGCCTTCTACAAGATCGGGTACCAGCTCGCCTATGCGGGCGGGTTCGAGCTCGCCCGGGACCTGATCGCCGAGGGCAAGAAGGTGTTTCTCGACCTCAAGCTGCACGACATCGGCAACACGGTCGAGGAAGGGGTGCGCTCGATCTCCCGCCTCGGCGTGACCTTTCTGACGGTCCACGCCTATCCCCAGACCATGCGGGCCGCCGTGGCGGGCAAGGCCGGATCGGCGCTGAAGATCCTCGGCGTCACCGTGCTGACCTCCTATGACGAGAGCGATCTTCTCGAGGCGGGCTACGCGCCGGGATCGGCCGCGGATCTGGTGGCGCGCCGTGCGGCCCAGGCCCGCGACATCGGCCTGGACGGCATCGTCTGCGCGGCTCCCGAGGCCGAGCGCGTGCGCGCCGTCATCGGCCCCGACCGGCTGATCGTCACCCCCGGCATCCGACCCGCAGGCTCGGAGGCCGGCGACCAGAAGCGGGTCGTGACCCCGGCCGAGGCCATCCGCCTGGGAGCGAACCACCTGGTGGTGGCCCGGCCCATCGTCAGGGCGGCGGACCCGAAGGCCGCGGCCGAGGCGATCCTGCGGGACATCGCCCAACCGGTGGCTTGACGGCGCAGCTCCCCCGGCGTTCCCTGCAGGACCACCATCGAGGAGCCCTCATGCCCAAAGCCTATTGGATCGGCCGGGTCGATGTGTCGAACCCGGAGGCCTACCAGAACTACGTGAGGGCGAACGCGGTGCCCTTCGCCAAATTCGGCGCCCGCTTCCTGGTGCGCGGCGGCGCGTTCAGGACCGCCGAGGGCGAGGCCCGCGCCCGCAACGTGGTGATCGAGTTCCCCACCTACGAGGCGGCCTTGGCCTGCTGGGATTCGCCCGAGTACCAGGCCGCCAAGGCCGAGCGCGACGGCCATGCGGTGGCCGACATCATCATCATCGAAGGCTACGAGGGGCCGCAGCCGGGATAGGGCTCGCGATGAGCGGCGACTGAATCCCCTTCCCCTCCAGCCGGGAGAGTGACAATCAGCGCCGGCAGAGGCCAGTGAAGGTCAGGGTGGCCCCGCAGTTGCCATTGTCTTCAACAATCCGACAGCCTGGCGAGACTCCTTGCCGACACCGCGCTTCTCAGCCCGATCGCAGGCCGCTATACGTGCCGGGGACAACAGGAGATCGGCCATGAGCGAAATGCGACTCGTCGTGGTGGGGGCGGCCGGGCGCATGGGGCGCATGCTCATCAAGACCGTGGCCGAGACGCAAGGGTGCCGCCTCGTGGGCGCCATCGAGCGGGAGGGCTCACCCGCCCTCGGCCAGGACGCCGGGCTGCTGGCCGGGACCGGCCCCCTCGACGTGACCGTCACCGACGATCCCCTGCCGGTTTTCGCCCAAGCCGACGGCGTCCTCGACTTCACTGCGCCCACGGCGACCACGGCGTTTGCGGCTCTCGCGGCCCAGGCCAGAATCGTGCATGTGATCGGCACCACCGGCCTGCAGGAGGCCGATTTCACCCGGCTGGAAGCGGCCGCCCGGCATGCGCGCATCGTCCAGTCCGGCAACATGTCCCTTGGGGTGAATCTGCTTGCAAGCCTCGTGCGCAAGGTGGCCGCGACCCTGGGCGAGGAAGTGGACATCGAGATCCTGGAGATGCACCACCGCATGAAGGTGGACGCGC
>DASQTM010000120.1:0-6354 GCA_035641875.1 Microvirga sp.
ATCCTCGTCTTCGGCTGGATGAGCCAGCGCCAGCTCGTGCGCGGCCTGACGTTCGGCGCAGTCAAATAACCGGAGGGATGCAATGGCTAATGTCTCGCTCAAAGGCATCCAGAAGAACTACGGCGCCGTGCAGGTCATCAAGGGCGTCGATCTTTCCATCGACGACCGCGAATTCTGCGTGTTCGTCGGTCCCTCCGGGTGTGGGAAGTCGACGCTCCTGCGAATGATCGCCGGGCTCGAGGAGATTACCGCCGGGGATCTGATGATCGACGGGCAGAGGGTCAACGACGTTCCGCCCTCTGAGCGCGGCCTCGCCATGGTGTTCCAGTCCTATGCGCTCTATCCGCACATGACCGTCGCCGACAACATGGGCTTTTCCTTGCGCCTCGCGGGCGCTTCCAAGGAGGAGCGTCGCGCCAAGGTAGCGGAGGCAGCCCGCATCCTGCACCTCGACGCGCTGCTCGACCGCAAGCCCAAGGAGCTTTCCGGCGGCCAGCGGCAGCGGGTCGCCATCGGGCGGGCGATCGTGCGCAAGCCCAGGGTGTTCCTGTTCGACGAGCCCCTGTCCAACCTCGACGCGGCCCTTCGCGTTCAGATGCGGATCGAGCTCGCCCGGCTGCACGACGAACTCGCCGCCACCATGATCTACGTGACCCACGACCAAATCGAAGCCATGACCATGGCTGACAAGATCGTGGTGCTGCAGGCGGGCGTCATCGAACAGGCCGGTTCGCCCCTCGAACTCTACCATCACCCCAGGAACCTGTTCGTGGCCGGCTTCATCGGCAGCCCGAAGATGAATTTTTTTCCTGCGAAGGTCACGGCAGTCAGCGAGGCTGCGACTACGGTCCAGCTCGCCAGCGGCGCCAGTCTGGCGGTTCCCGTGCGGCCGGGCCGCCAAAAGGTCGGCGATGACGTGACCCTCGGCATCCGGCCGGAGCATATGCGCCTGGCCGGGGAGGGGGAGATCGCCGGCGAGGTGATGGTGGTCGAGCGTCTCGGCGGCGAAACGTTCCTGTACACCCAGGTGGACAACGGCCCGATGCTGATCGTCCAGGCCGACGGAGAGATCCCGACCGGCGTCCATGAGCGCGTCAAGATCAAGCTCGATCCGGCGAACTGCCACCTGTTCGACGCTGGCGGCCTCGCTATGGAGCGCGCTCAGCGGCATCCGCTCGCCAACCTGCGCCGGGCGCCCACCCGCAAGGCGAGTTGATGCAGGCGAATCCGTCGCGCGGGAGAGCCGGGGAGCGGCCCCGGCACGACCCTTGCCCGGCGGATCCTTACGGGATTGTCGGACATGCACGGGTGGTCCTGCTCCTGGGGACGGGTGATGGCGTCAGGGCGGTTTGACTACATCGTCGTGGGTGGCGGCAGCTCCGGCTGCGTGGTCGCCAGCCGCCTCGTGGCCGAGCAGGGGGCAAGGGTCCTGCTCGTGGAGGCCGGGCCACGCAAGGTGAGCCCGATCCTGGCGATGCCCGCGGGCTACATGAAGTTCCTCGCCCGCGACACCTACCTCACCATGCACCATGTCGTTCCGCAGCCGCAGCTCAGCGGCCGCGCTCCCATCGTGCCGCAGGCCAGGGTCCTGGGCGGGGGGAGCGCGGTCAACGCCATGGTCTATATCCGCGGACAGGCAGCGGATTACGATCAATGGGATGCGGCGCTCGGCGGAACCGGCTGGAGCTACCGGGATCTCCTGCCTCACTTCATCAGGCAGGAGGGCAACGACCATCTCGGCGCGCCTTATCATGGGGTTGCCGGTCCCCTGAAGGTGTCGCATCTGGGGCAGCATTCCGCCATGAGCCGCGCCTTCGTGCAGGCGATGCAGGAGAGGGGCGTACCCTTCACGCCTGATTTCAACGGCCCGCGCCAGGCCGGGGTCGGCTTCATGCAGCACACCATCGACTGGACGCGCCGCCGCCGGTGCAGTGCGGTCGATGCGTTCCTCCGGCCGGTCCTGTCCGATCCCCGGTTGACCCTGGCGACCGAAACAATCGTGACCCGCATCCTCATGGAGAAGGGCCGCGCTGTCGGGGTTGATCTGCAGGGACGAGCCGGCCCCGAGAGGGCTTTCGCCGATGCGGAGGTGATTCTTGCCGCCGGCACCTATGCGACGCCGAAACTGCTGATGCTGTCGGGAATCGGTCCCGCCGAGGAGCTTTCCCGGCATGGCATCGCCACTCAAGTTGACCTGCCGGGTGTCGGCCGCAACCTCCAGGACCACCACGAGGTCCCCATCGTGGCGACGACCAACGGGGCCTTCGGCTATTTCGGCCAGGACCGGGGCATGGCGATGCTCGGCGCGGGTCTGCAATACCTCCTGTTCAAGTCCGGAGCCGTGACCACCACGGGGGTGGAGGCCTGCGCCTTCATCGATCCCGACGGTGGCGAGCGCCCGACGATCCAGCTCTATTGCGTTCCCACGGTGTATCTCGACCGCGACGTGTCCGGCGTCGAGCCCACCCATGGGGTGACCCTGAATCCCTGCCTCCTGCGCCCGAAGGCGCGCGGCTCCGTGAGGCTTGCCTCCGCCGACCCGCTGGCTCCTCCGCAGGTGGATCCGCAGTTCTTCGGCGATCCGGACGATCTTCGCCTGACCGTCGCGGCGCTTCGCACGGCCCGGGAGGTTCTCGCCACGAGCCCTGTCCGAGAGATGGTCGAGAGGGAGCTGTTTCCCGGGCCCGGCGTCACGTCGGACGAGGATCTCGCCGCCCATTGCCGCCGGACGGTCAAGACCAATTACCATCCGGTCGGCACCTGCCGCATGGGCCGTGAGACCGATCCTCTCGCCGTGGTCACCCCGGACCTGTTCGTGCGCGGCGTGGCGGGCTTGCGGATCGTCGATGCCTCCATCATGCCGAACATCCCCAGCGGCAATACGAACGCGCCGGTGCTTGCCATCGCCGATAAAGCCGTCGACATCATCACAGGTCATGCTCGCATGACGGCCTCCCCCCGCATTGCCCCCAAGAGCCTTGTCGCCACCCATCAGGTCACCCTGCCATGAGCCAGTCCCTCAACCTCGCGAACCTGTCCGCCCTGTCGTCGGGAATCGCCCGGCCGAACTATGACCGCGCCGCGCTTCGCCCCGGCATCCTTCACATCGGCGTCGGAAACTTCCACCGCGCCCATCAGGCGGTTTACCTGGACGATCTCTTCAACAGGGGCAAGAATCTCGACTGGGCGCTTCTCGGAGCAGGGGTCCGGTCCGGCGATGGGGCCATGCGACGCGCGCTCGAACCGCAGGACTGGCTCACCACCGTGGTGGAACTGGAGCCCGGCGCCAACGCGGCCCGGATCACCGGCTCCATGGTCGGGTTCGTGCCGGTAGGGGAGGATGCGCGAGGCATCGTCGAGGCCCTGGACGATCCCGGCCTGAGGATCGTGTCCCTGACCGTCACCGAGGGAGGCTATTGCATCGATCCCGCGACCAACTCGTTCAACCCGGAGCATCCGGAAATCCGCTACGACGCGGCCCATATCGCGGCGCCCAAAGGCGTGTTCGGAGCCCTCGTCGCCGCCCTCAGCCGTCGCCGCGAGCGGGGCCTTGCCCCGTTCACGGTGATGTCCTGCGACAACATCCCCCATAACGGGCAGGTGGCGCGGGATGCGGTCGCGGGCCTCGCCGATCTGGTCGATCCTGCGCTGGGGGCGTTCGTGCGCGAGGGGGTGGCCTTTCCCAACAGCATGGTCGACCGCATCACCCCGGCGACCACCGACCGGGAGCGCGCCATGCTGACGGAGCGCTTCGGCATAAAGGACAACTGGCCCGTTTTCTGTGAGCCCTTCCGGCAATGGGTCCTCGAAGACAACTTCCCGACCGGTCGTCCTGACCTGGACGACGTGGACGTGACCTTCACGCCCCATGTGGCGGCGTTCGAACTGATGAAGCTGCGCATCCTCAATGGCGGCCATGCGGCCATTGCCTATCCGGCGGCGCTGCTGGGGATCCACTTCGTGCATGACGCGATGGCGGACCCCCTGGTGCGGGGGTTCCTCGACAAGCTGGAGCAGGACGAGATCATCCCCTGCGTGCCGCCGGTGCCCGGTGTCGACCTGCGGGACTATTACGAGCTCATCGCCCACCGCTTCGCCAACCCGGATGTGGGCGACACCATCCCGCGCCTCGCCCAGGACGGGTCCAACCGGCAGCCCAAATTCATCCTGCCCTCGACCCGCGACCGCCTGAAGGCGGGAGCGGACGTGACCGGACTCGCGCTCGAATCGGCCCTCTGGTGCCGCTACTGCGCCGCCACCACGGACACGGGAGAACCGATCGCCCTCAACGACCCGAACGCCCACCGCCTGACGCCCGCCGCCCAGGCGGCCAAGGACGATCCCGCCGCCTTCCTGGGCCTGAGGGACATCTTCGGCGACGTGGCGGATGCGCCTCTCTTCCGGGAGCGGTTCGAGACGGCTCTCTGGGGCCTGTGGCGCGACGGCACCCGCGCCACCCTCCAGCGCTACCTGGCCGGGTAGGACTCAGCCCGGCAGCTCGATCTGCACCTTCACGGAGGCCGGCGGCATCGCCTTGGCGAAGTCGAAGGCCTTGACGCTATCCTCGAAGGCGAAGCGGTCGGTGATGAGCGGCTTCACGTCGATCTTGCCTGAGGCTATCATCGCCACCGCCCGCGGATAGACATGGGCGTAGCGGAAGATGCTCTCGACCCGGGCCTCCTTGATCTGCGCCTTGCTCACGTCGAAGGGGAACGGCTCGAGGGGAATGCCCACCAGCGCAATTTTTCCGCCGGGACAGACCAGGTCGAACATCTCCGCCATGGCCGGCGGATAGCCTGAGCATTCGAACACCACATCGGCCCCCCAGCCGTCGCTCTCACGCTTAATGACCTCTTGGAGGTTCTGGCTCCTGACGTTGACCGGGAGCACGGCTCCGAGTTTCTTTGCCAGCTCCAGCTTCGGTTCATGGATGTCGCTGACGATAACCCGCGCGCAGCCTGCCGCGAGGGCCGCCAGGATCGTCACCATGCCGATGGGGCCTGCGCCGATGACCACCGCTAGGTCGCCGGGCTGCACCTGAACCTTCGTGGCCGCATGGACGCCCACCGCCAAGGGCTCGACCATGGCGCCCTCGGCGTAGCTCACATGATCGGGGAGCTTGAAGGTGAAATCGGCCGGATGAACCACCGTGGGCCTGAGCACCCCATGCACCGGCGGGGTCGCCCAGAACCGCACGGCCGGGTCGAGATTGTACTTGCCGAGCCGCGTCGCGCGGCTTGCCGGGTCGGGAATCCCTGGCTCCATGCAGACCCGGTCCCCCGGCTTCAGCTCCGTCACCTCCGACCCGACCTCGACGATCTGGCCTGCCGCCTCGTGGCCGAGGATCATCGGGTCCTTCACCACGAAGGGACCGATGGCGCCATGGGTGTAATAGTGGACGTCACTGCCGCAGACGCCCACAACCCGCGGGGCGATCCGCACATCCCGCGGTCCCAGCCTTTCCTCGACCGGGAAGTCGCGCAAGGCGAGTTCGTCCTTGCGTTCAAGCACCAGCGCTTCCATGGCTTGGATCTCCTGTCCGGTTCTGCTGGAAGTCTACCTAGGGGCAGGCAGACCTTGCGCCAGGAGAACCCGGGCCCTTTTCCTTAGCCAAGCCTGGTTTCGCGCCGTGTGAAGGGGAGCGGACGCGCTTTCCTGCCGCATCCCTCAGGTCCATGAGCGAGCCGGTGGGGACGACCGGCGTATGCCGGCCTAGACCTTCACCCGCTCCATCTTCGGGTCGTAGAGGGGCGTGAGGTGGACATTGCCGGCGACCCGCTTCATCGCCACTTCGAGCTCGTAGGAGCCGGATGTGACGAAGCTCTCGTCAAGGCCCCCGTCCGGCTGCCGCACATAACCGAAGCCGATGGGCTTGCCGATGGTGTGGCCGTAGCCGCCGCTCGACAGCCAGCCGACCCGCTTGCCGTCCCGGTAGATGGTTTCGCGGCCGAGCAGGATCACGTCGGGATCGTCCACCGTGAAGCAGGCGAGCATCTTTGGCAGCTTCCGGGCCCGCTGCGCTTCCAGGGCCTCGCGGCCGAGGAACGGGGTGTTCTTCTTGAACTTCACGGCCCAGCCCAGGCCGGCTTCCAAGGGTGTGTGGTCCGGGCCGATGTCGGAGCCCCAGGCTCGGTAGCCCTTCTCCAGGCGCATGCTCTCGATGGCCCGGTAGCCCGCATTGGCGATGCCGAATTTCGCGCCGGCCGCCATGAGCGCCTCATAGACGCTGGCGGCGAACTCGACCGGGATGTGGAGCTCCCAGCCCAGCTCGCCCACATAGGTGACGCGCAGGGCCATGACCGGAGCGCCGGCGACCCGGATGGTCCTGAGCTGGCCGAAGGGAAAACCTGCGTT